>RFQK01000009.1 GCA_009925045.1 Methylococcaceae bacterium | reverse complement strand
AGGCCATTGCTGAAGACTTTCGTGATAACCGTAGTGGCAGTTTGCGAATCGCAACCACGCATACTCAAGCAAAGTATTTATTACCTGAACCTATTCGTTTATTTCGTGAGAAATATCCGGATTTCAATATCTCCATGGTTCAGTCTTCACCTGATAACTTGATCGAAAGTCTGCATCATCATCACGCTGACATTGCTATTTGTACCGAAAAACTTGATGAAGATGAAAAGTTGGTGGTTAAAAGTTGCTATGAATGGCATCACGTAGCCATCGTACCTAAAAATCATCCATTAGCTATGGGTGAAATTAACTTAAGCAAAATTTCTCAATATCCGATTTTGACATACTTGCCAGGCTTCACTGGTCGTTCGAACATTGAAAAATCGTTCAGAAATGCAGGCCTCCCGCTCAATATTACTTTATCAGCGGCTGATTCCGATATTATTAAAACCTATGTAAAGCTTGGTTTAGGTGTGGGTATTATTGCGAGTATGGCCTATGACTCAAAAGTTGATACAGATTTGATTGAAATTGATCTGACGCATTTAATTAAGAGATCTGTAACAAAAATTGCTTATCTTAAGCAAATGTATCTTCCTGATTATCTTCAATATTTCATTAATGAGCTGATTAACCAGTCTATGAAACTCAATCGTTGAAATATCCCCTGAATATCATTCAACTGCCCTAAAAAACCTATTCCCTTATCGAATCATTAGATAAGCTATTCTGTTATTACCGTTTTAAATTGGATACAAATCTTCGTAATATAGTCAGCAACAGATTAAATGCTGTTAGTCGTTGATTGAGGATTTGATTTACCAGGAGGAGTGATGGCTTTTGAGCTTAATAAAATTAATTTAAGTGGTGCAAATAGTCAGGAAATATCCTCTTTTATATTCGAATTGGTGAATCAATTAAAATTTGGTTCCGTCGAAATTGTTGTTCATGATGGACGTATAGTTCAGATTGATAAACGCGAGCGATTTCGGGTTGAAGCTAAACAAGGCAATTAATTAATTTTTCCACCGGACAGCCGGAGATAAACAATTGAAATCACATAAAATTCTTTTAAAATTAAGTTTTTTACTTTTCACACTTGGTTCTACAGAAGAAGCAAGCGCGAAAACTACTGTAGAATTACTTGAAAAAAAAATTAATGAACTGGAAGCAAGACTGGCGAGATATGAAAATGGATCCTCTGCTAAGGAGATTGCTCCAACTGTCTCTTTGTCAGAAAACAATCAGAATACCGATTTAAATAAATTAAAGACCAAAGTTAATTTATTAGAAAGAAAAATTGAAGTTGATAAAGAAGTTTATGAAGCATCTGCTTCAAAAATGCCTAAATTTGATGCAGGAGCTGATGGTTTCCGCATTACTTCTCAAGACGGTAGACATCAAGTCAGAATTCGCGGTGCAGTTCAGGCAGATGGTCGGTTTTTTGCTGAAGACCATGGTGGCGTGCGTACTGCTGGTGTCAATAATTTAGGCACAGGCTCTGTCTCAGGCATACCTGATCAATTTCAGCTTAAACAGGCTCGCGTTTGGTTGGAAGGTAAATTTTTCGATAATATTTATTTCAAAATCATGCCTGATTTTGCTGCGAATAATATTCTGCCTGATGCCTATCTTGATTACGCATACAAATCGTATGCTGGCCTGAGTGTCGGTAAGCAAAAAACACCGTTAAGCTTGGAAAGATTGCAGGGTGATGCTGATGGTATGTTTTTAGAGCGCGCATATCCAACTTATTTGGCTAATAACCGTGATGTCGGCATCATGCTTCATGGTGAATTCGCAAAACCCGGCTATAAAGCTGAATATGGTGGTCCTGTAGATTTTAAAAATTTCATCAGTTATCAGTTGGGTGTATTTAATGGCGCGGGTGATAACGCAAGTTTAGACAAATCATCTGCGGGTACATTCGATGATAAAGAATTCGATGGTCGTCTCTGGTCACATCCATTTCAACATTCTGGTCATGATTGGTTGGAAGGTTTGGGTTTGGGTGTTGCCGGCAGCTGGTCTAGACCGACTGGATTGGCACTCAACAAACTGACAAGTGCCATCGGTAGTAACTCGATACTTGATTATGGTTTCACCAAAGTTAAAACAGCAACGGTAAAGGCCGGCGCTCTGTCCAGTCCGAGTTATTTAGCTGCACTAACAGGCGAAGGCGATCATATTCGGATTTATCCTCAGGCATACTGGTATGCCGGCCCACTTGGGTTTATGGGGGAATATGTTTTGTCTGAACAAAACTTGAATGCCTATTCACCCTATAAAACATCAGGTAAAGCTGCTCATTTCAAGCAGAAAAATAGTGCCTGGCAAGCACAGCTTTCATACGTCTTAACAGGCGAAGATGCTACTTTCCAAGGTGTTAAGCCCATTCGCATTTTCAATCCAAGTGAAGGAACTTGGGGAGCTCTTCAAGCAGCTGTCAGATTTAGTGACTTGAACATAGATCCTGACACCTTTAATTACCTGGATCCGACACGTAATATTCGTGAAGCTAAATCTTGGGCTGTCGGACTAAACTGGTTCTTAACCCAAAATGCTGTGGTTAGAGCTGATTATGAAGAAACTTATTTCACTGGTGGCGATGGTTCAATTACCGGTACTGGCACTAATACGAGTGGCGATTCTTTCAAATATTCAATTACCGATAGAACCACAGAAAAAGTGTTTGCAACCCGCTTCCAGTTAGCTTTCTAAACCTTTTGTTATGGCAATCAGGAGATTGGGTTAATCGTGCAGGCTAAAAGCGATTAACTAGCGCAAGGATGCGTGTCAAAACAAAAGCAACGACTACTTATTAACATTATTTAGGAATCACAGACCATGAATTTATCCAAAAATTTTTTACTGGCAGTGACATTAGTTATATCCAGTTTTTCTCAAGCCGCAGAAATTAATTTATTAAACGTGTCTTATGACCCTACTCGTGAATTCTACAAAGAATACAATGAGTTATTTGCCAAATATTGGAAAGAAAAAACCGGGGATCTTCTGATATTCACCAGTTATATACTAAACGTAAACTGATTCCAGAAAACTGGCAATCTCAATTACCCAACAATAGTTCACCCTATACCTCAACCATGGTCTTTGTTGTGCGCAAAGGCAATCCAAAACAGATCAAGAACTGGAGTGATCTGATTAAACCTGATGTCAGTATTGTAACGCCTAATCCCAAAACTTCAGGTGGTGCTCGCTGGAACTATGTTGCTGCTTGGGGATATGCTCTAAAACAAAACGGTAATAATGAAGAAGCGGCAAAAGAGTTTTTGAAAAAATTATTCAAAAATGCGCCAGTTCTGGATACCGGAGCGCGAGGGGCTACTACGACTTTTGCTGAAAGAGAAATCGGCGATGTATTAATTACTTGGGAAAATGAAGCCCATTTAGTCATCAAGGAATTCGGTGCAGATAAATTTGAAGTTGTCGTTCCCCCGTTTAGTGTTCTGGCTGAACCACCTGTGACCGTGGTCGAAGATGTTGCCCGTAAGCATGGTACGGAAGAAGTGTCATCAGCATACTTGAAATACCTGTACAGCAAAGAAGGCCAGGAGTTAATAGCTAAACATTTCTACCGTCCAAGTGATAAAGAAGTGGCAGTCAAATATGCCAAACAATTCCCTTCCTTGGAATTAGTCAACATACAACAGTATGGTGGTTGGGATGAGTTTCATTCTAAGCATTTCGCAGATGGCGGTGTGTTTGACAAAATTTATCAACCCTAAATCAATGTTTTGAATTCTAGTTGTTCAAAATACCTGTGCCGGTGGACTTGACAGGGATATGCTCTAAGCGTTAACTTGAAAAGAAAGCCAACCGGACAACCGGAGGCCAGTGACTTCTTCAGAGACACTGGCCTTTTTTTTGGCCTAAAGAAAATGAAAGGACTACATATGGCGAATTGGTTTCCAGATAACTCCCATTCCATTGGCAATACACCCTTGGTTCGTCTGAACCGTATTACCCAAAATTTGCCGGCGACTGTGTTTGCCAAAATTGAAGGTCGTAATCCAGCCTATTCTGTTAAGTGTCGGATAGGGGCGGCCATGATCAACGATGCACTGGAAAAAGGATTGCTCACGCCAGGTAAAGAGATAGTTGAACCCACCTCGGGTAATACCGGAATTGCACTTGCTTTTGTGGCAGCTGCGCGGGGTATACCGCTGACCTTGACGATGCCGGACACCATGAGTTTAGAGCGTCGAAAATTACTGCTGGCCTATGGTGCGAAATTAGTCCTGACTGAAGGTGCCAAAGGCATGAAAGGAGCGGTTGCCAAGGCGGAAGAGATCGTGGCGGCGCAACCTGAACGCTATGTTCTGCTCCAGCAATTTAAGAACCCTGCTAACCCCGCCATTCATGAAGCCACCACGGGGCCTGAAATTTGGCGTGATACCGATGGCAATATCGATATTTTTGTATCGGGTGTAGGCACAGGTGGCACCATTACTGGTGTTTCACGTTATATCAAACACAGCCAAAACAAAAAGATTCTCACCGTTGCTGTGGAGCCGCAATCCAGTCCTGTGCTAACCCAGTTTAGAAATGGCGATGAGATTCAGCCTGCCCCGCATAAGATACAGGGTATCGGCGCCGGATTTGTGCCAGATGTCTTAGATCTGAGTTTGGTTGATGAAATTCAACAAGTTAGTAATGAAGAAGCCATTGAATTCGCACGACGTTTAGCACGGGAAGAAGGTATTTTGGCCGGTATTTCTTGTGGTGCCGCCTTAGCAGCTGCGGTAAGAGTGGCTTCAAGAGCTGAAAACAGTGGCAAAACGCTGGTGGTAATTTTGCCTGATTCGGGCGAGCGTTATTTAAGTTCGGCTTTGTTTGAAGGTATTTTTGATCAGCAAGGCCAACCTGTATGAGTAGTCGTTCCGTTTATAACTCTTGGGGTATATCGGATCTGGTTGGTCAATTGCGTGAAATCCGACACCTCGCTTTGGAAAATCGTGGGCGACTTGATCCACCGCGTCTTCCATCCAGAAAGGTGTTGGCACAAATACTTGAAAAAGTTTCAGCAGTTTTATTCCCCAATCGTTTGGGTTTTCCTGAGTTGTCCAATGAAAGCATTGACTATTATGTAGGGACGACATTAGATGATTTGATACGTCAGTTAGGGACACAGATTGAACTGGAATTAGCCTTTACTAAAAGTCTAAACCACAATTCCCAGGACAATGGCTTGTCTGCTGCAGATATTTTGCAGCAGTTCGCTGCGCAATTACCCACTATTCGTCGATTATTGGACACCGATTTACAGGCGGCTTATGAAGGCGATCCAGCAGCGCGTAGCTCGGATGAGGTTTTGGTTTGCTATCCAGGCATTGTCGCCATCACGCATCATCGTATAGCGCATTTGCTGTATGGTTTGGGCTTGCCATTGATTGCAAGAATGATTGCTGAAATCGCCCATTCAGCAACAGGTATTGATATTCATCCAGGCGCGCAAATTGGTGATCATTTTTTTATTGATCACGGTACCGGTGTCGTGATCGGTGAAACGGCCATCATTGGTAATCGAGTTCGAATCTATCAAGCCGTCACTCTAGGCGCCAAACGTTTTCTAAAAGATGAGAGCGGCCATCTTCTCAAAGGTAATTTGCGTCACCCGATTGTCGAAGATGATGTTGTTATTTATGCAGGCGCCACAATTCTGGGACGCATCACAATTGGAAAAGGCTCAACCATAGGCGGCAACGTCTGGCTTACCCACAGCGTAGGACCCGGTAGCCACATTCATCAGGCGCAAGTCAGACAAGAATTTTTTGATGCGGGCGGCGGGATCTGACACGCATTCAAAAGTAGTACCACTCAACAAATAATAATTAGGAGAAAACCACCATGACCGATATCCATCAAGCCCATACCGCTTTAGGCGACGTAGCGGCCCGTACTTTATCGAACGCTACCAAAACCGTCCCAATGATGGGCAATATCACGCCTCGCTGGCTGGTGCATTTACTGCCCTGGGTGCCAGTTGAAGCGGGTATTTATCGTGTTAACCGTGTTAAGAGCGATACCAGTATTAGTGTAGATTGTTCAAGTCTGGACGAAAAAGTATTGCCACAGACTTTTGTTGATTACGAAGAATGGGGTCGTGAATACCGTTTAAATGCTGTTAATACAGTTTTAGATGTTCATACACGAGTGGCTGACTTATACAGCAGTCCACATAACCAAATTCATGAACAATTACGTTTAACCATTGAAACCGTAAAAGAAAGACAAGAAAGTGAATTAATTAACAATGCTGAATACGGTTTATTAAATAACGTCGCGCCAGAAATGCGAGTGGCTTCACGTACAGGCGCACCCACTCCAGACGATCTGGATGAATTAATTGCCAAAGTGTGGAAAGAACCGGCATTTTTCCTAGCACATCCGCGTGCAATTGCTGCTTTTGGTCGTGAATGTACCCGTCGTGGCACACCACCACCAACTGTGTCATTGTTTGGTTCACAATTCATCACCTGGCGCGGTATTCCATTAATTCCATGTGATAAATTGAAAATCGTCAATGGCAAAACCAATATTTTGCTATTAAGAACCGGTGAAGGTCGTCAGGGCGTTGTTGGTCTGTATCAACCAAATCTGACCGATGAATTAAGCATGGGCCTATCAGTGCGTTTTATGGGTATCAACCATAAAGCGATAGCTTCTTATTTAGTGTCGCTGTATTGCTCATTAGCTGTTCTGACCGATGATGCATTGGGTGTACTCGAGAACGTGGTTGTGGATAGCTATTATGACTACAGCAAATAACCTCGAAGCGCTAGCCAACCAGGCTTTGGCTGGTGGGGCGCCGGCTGGTTTGCCCGATGTTCAGGATTTGTCGCGCCTAGCTAATCAGTTATTTGGTCAAATTCAATGTGATGGTTCTCGTTTACAGGCAATCAGTCAGCCTGTAAACAAGCCAGACGTGAATACTTTGACTCAACAAAACTGGTTGAATGGGCTCAATTTTCCGTCCACACCGAATATAGACAAATCCTTGTTGAATCAGGCTATCAACCAGACTGCTTCCATCGAATCCAATTATTATTTTCTGGACGCTGTCAAACCTGTTCTGACAGATGCATCAATTCCTGTTGATGGTAGTCGTTTTAAGGCATTTGACATTAATGCGGTCAGAAGAGATTTTCCGATTCTGCAAGAACGCATCAATGGCCATCAGTTGGTCTGGTTCGACAATGCCGCGACTACGCAAAAGCCACAGGCGGTAATTGATAGGATCAGTGAGTTTTATAAGCATGAAAACAGCAATATTCATCGCGCTGCCCATACACTGGCGGCCCGTTCGACTGATGCCTATGAACATGCCCGTAAAACTGTTGCTAGTTTTATCAATGCACCATCAGTCGATAATATTGTCTTTGTTCGTGGTACCACTGAAGCGATTAATTTAATTGCGAAAACCTGGGGTAAACAAAATATTTCCGAAGGTGATGAAATTGTCATCAGCTGGCTTGAGCATCATGCCAATATTGTGCCTTGGAAACAGTTAACTTCGGAAGTGGGTGCGGTTCTTAAAGTGGCACCTGTCGATGATAAAGGTCAGGTCATACTGTCCGAATATCAGAAACTGTTAACACCTAAAACCAAGTTGGTATCGTTTACACAAGTATCCAATGCCTTAGGAACCGTGACCCCAGCAGCAGAAATGATTGCCATGGCACATCGTGTAGGTGCCAAAGTAATTCTGGATGCTGCGCAGTCGATATCGCATATGGCTACTGATGTTCAGGCACTCGACTGTGACTGGCTGGTGTTTTCAGGGCATAAAATTTATGCGCCTACCGGTATTGGTGCCATTTACGGTAAGTCTGAACTGTTGGAACAAGCGCCACCCTGGCAGGGTGGTGGCAATATGATTGAGGACGTCACCTTTGAACATATCAAATATCAACCTGCACCTGCCAAATTTGAAGCGGGTACGGGTAATATTGCCGATGCAGTGGGTTTAGGCGCTGCCTTGGAATATGTGCAAAGTGTGGGTATTGAGGCGATCGCCCATTATGAGCATGAATTATTGCAATATGGTACAGAAGTATTGCAACGAATTAATGGTCTGACTTTAATCGGAACCGCTGATCACAAAGCCAGTGTCTTATCTTTTGTGTTGCAAGGCCATAACACACAAGAAGTCGGATCGGCACTCAATCAGTACGGAATTGCTGTTCGTTCAGGCCATCATTGTGCGCAACCCATATTGCGTCGATTTGGTTTGGAAGCAACAGTTCGTCCATCCATTGCCTTTTACAATACCCATCAAGAAATTGATCATTTGGCCTATGCCATACGTCAAATCAAACAGGGTCTAAAACACTAGGCGAGCACCCGTCAAACAACACATTCCTTAGGCAATGTGTTGTTTGACAATTTGTTAACTGCAACGTTTTAAAACTCTTGTGTTTTGATAGTCAGATCCTACCGCCTGGTTATTTTGCCAGTAATCAAAATGATTGAATAAAGGATTATTGATTGGATATTCATCACAATTAAAGACGTAGTGTTTGGCATCAACTTGTCGCGAGGTTGACTGCAGCAAAGCGACTTTATGCTGAATGATTTCAGGTCTTATGCGATCCAAACCAGAAGCGGACAAACCGACAAAGTTGGCACCCGTTCGCGCGATAAAATCCAAACTTAACTTCTCGATGCCGGCTTGCTCAAGTTTGATGGCAATTTTGTAACCACGCTGTTGGTAATTGCTCAAGCCTTTTAACAAGGTCTGGTAAAAACGACTATAAACTCCATGGACACTCAGGGTAATCACGACTTGATGCGTGGCTAGACCACAACGATTGATGATTTCTTCAAAATACGCACCGTGATCACTTTTGACCCCCAAAATATGACGAGGATCAACATCCAAGAACAAAAGATCCGCTTCATGAGAATAAGGTAAGTAATTCAGCATATGTACAGTTCGTGTAAGTCGGTCAAACTGAATAACTGACTCGGACTGTCCAAGATCGGCGGGTTGATGTTTTAAGAGTTGGTCCAATTCATTGGTATTAAAAATTTCCTGCTCTAAATTGAACACCTGACAAATGGCAGAGTATCCCAGCATTTTTTCAGGCTTACGCATATCATGGATGCCGTTTAACTGACTGCTGACGTGTAATGGTCCAAACCATCCAAAGACTCGATTGTCGATTAACTTAAAGGGTCTGAACGAGCTTAACCGTTCACGCTCGATCCTGTCGTTGAAATATTCAACCAATTGTTGCAAGGGCATATAGACTCCAAAATAGACGTATCAACAGCTTTGTTAGACTGCATAACAAATAGTAAACAATCAATTCAACGGTATAAAACGATATGTTTCGATTTAGTTATCAAAGATTTGCAGGCTAATTGTTAAATATCGGTAATCACTCAGTGTAAATGCCAGTGCATTTGTCTGGTTTATCGTTACAATACCCCTGAGCCCAATTTACGATGAAGCAGCCTATGTTAAAGCGGGATTTTTAACTGCGGTTGCCAATGCTGAAGTGACAACTCCGCTCATTTCTCCTCTGCAAGCGACCGAGTTACTCGGCACCATGTTAGGTGGTTACAATGTAGCCCCTTTGATTGCCTTGCTGGATAAACCCGAACTTGCAGCTACTGCAGCAAAGGCGCTCTCCCATATTTTGCTCATATTTGATGCCTTCCATGATGTAGAAGACAAGGCCAAAGCTGGTAATACGTTTGCCCAGCAAGTATTACACTCTTGGGCAAATGCTGAATGGTTTACCAGTAAACCCGAGTTGGCCGAAAAGATGACAGTTACGGTATTTAAAGTAACTGGTGAAACCAATACCGATGATTTGTCGCCAGCACCCGATGCCTGGTCTCGTCCAGACATTCCTTTGCACGCTAAAGCCATGCTTAAAATTCCTCGGGAAGGGATTACGAACGCTGAGCAACAAATAAATGAACTCAAAGCTAAAGGCTTCCCGGTTGCCTATGTGGGTGACGTTGTTGGTACGGGTTCGTCACGGAAGTCGGCCACCAATTCGGTCCTTTGGTATATCGGCGATGATATCGATTACATTCCTAATAAGCGTACCGGTGGGGTTTGTATAGGGGGCAAAATTGCACCTATTTTCTTTAACACCATGGAAGATTCTGGCGCATTACCGATAGAATGTGATATAGCGGAAAAGGTTATACCCTGGCACAAAAAATGGTTGGAAAAGCTTGTGGTGTCGCTGGCGTTCGCCCGGGTAGTTATTGTGAACCGAAAATGACGACAGTCGGTTCGCAGGATACTACAGGCCCTATGACGCGAGATGAATTAAAGGACTTGGCTTGTTTAGGTTTTTCAGCTGATTTAGTCATGCAATCTTTCTGTCATACCGCCGCTTATCCGAAACCGGTTGATGTGGCCATGCAACACAGCTTGCCTGATTTTATCATGACCCGCGGTGGTGTCAGTTTACGTCCTGGTGATGGCGTCATTCACTCCTGGCTGAACCGAATGTTGTTACCTGATACCGTCGGTACTGGAGGTGATTCTCATACCCGTTTTCCGATTGGTATTTCATTTCCTGCCGGCTCTGGTCTAGTAGCATTTGCGGCTGCCACCGGTGTTATGCCTCTAGATATGCCAGAGTCGGTTCTGGTTCGATTTAGTGGTCAATTACAACCAGGCATTACCTTACGTGATTTGGTCAATGCAATTCCGTATGCAGCCATTCAAAAAGGCTTGCTGACCGTTGAAAAACAAGGCAAGAAAAACATTTTCTCAGGGCGAATTCTGGAAATTGAAGGTCTGCCTGATTTAAAAGTTGAACAAGCGTTCGAGTTGTCGGATGCCTCTGCTGAACGTTCTGCGGCTGGTTGTACCATCAAGCTAAATGAAGCCCCCATACGTGAATATCTGAATTCTAATATCACTTTATTGCGCTGGATGATTGCGGAAGGCTATGGTGATGTAAGAACCTTAAAACGTCGCATTGCGGCCATGGAAAACTGGTTGGCAACCCCGGTATTACTGGAAGCCGATGCGGATGCGGACTATGCCGCAGTCATTGAAATTAATATGTCAGAGATTCATGAGCCCATTTTGGCTTGCCCTAATGATCCGGATGATGTCAAAACCTTGTCTGATGTGGCCGGTGCCAAAATTGATGAAGTATTTATCGGTTCCTGTATGACTAATATTGGTCATTTCCGTGCAGCAGGCAAACTTTTAGAAAAAGCTTCACAACTTCCCACGCGTTTATGGGTGGCGCCTCCGACCAAGATGGATCAAAGTCAGTTGATTGAAGAAGGGTATTACGGAACCTTTGGTAAGGTCGGGGCGCGGACTGAAATGCCGGGTTGTTCCTTATGCATGGGTAACCAGGCGCGTGTGGGCGAAGGCTCAACTGTGGTGTCTACCTCGACTCGAAATTTCCCAAATCGTTTGGGAAATGGTGCGGATGTTTATTTGGCTTCAGCTGAACTGGCAGCGGTCTGTTCTTTGTTAGGTCGTATTCCAACTAAAGCAGAATACGAACAATATGCTGGTTTAATTGATGCAAACAGCGGTGAAACCTACCGCTACTTGAATTTTGATCAAATCGCCAGCTACCAAGCTAAGGCGGATAGCGTTGTCTGAGCTTGAATATGACATGGTTTACCGCTTAGCCGAAGCTTCAGAAACTAATCAAGGGCAATGTCTGGAATTAAATGGTACGGAAATAATTTTTTTGACCGATCAAAGCATTGATTTAGGTAGAGCATTAGAAATCAAGGTAAGCTCAGGACCACGCGGCCCGCATTTGATGACGGCTTTTGTTGAAGTGATTAAAGTAAGCTTCGAGAAAAAACCGTATTTCACCGTGCTGGCTGCGATTCGTACCATCAAAGGCTAAACCATGTTTATTATTACTAAAGAAATCTATTTTTGTTATGGTCATCGCTTGATGCATCATCAAGGGAAATGCAAAAATTTGCATGGTCATAGTGTCAAGGCCAGTATCAGCATTAAGAGTGATTCACTCAACGATCAGGCCATGGTCTGTGATTTTTCGGATGTCAAAGATTGTGTCGGGGCTTTTATTGACGAAGTACTCGATCATAATTTTTTGGTTCATCGAGACGATCCGATTATTCCTGCCTTAGTGGCGGCAAATGAGCGCTTTTTGCCACTGGATGAACATCCCACCGCCGAAGTCCTAAGTAAGATGATCTTTGAATATGTCAAACAAAGCGGCTTTGCGGTCGATCAGGTTGTGTTATGGGAAACGGCTAGCGCCAACGCCTGTTATCGAGAGGATTAGTGTGTTTCTCCTAGAACCGGTGAATACATCATGGTGTCTAGAGCAGATTTGTGATTCTAACTACCAAAAGTTACTACAATTAATTCCTGATCTGACCTTGTATGAACAATATGCGCTGGGAGTCACGGCTTCGTCGCAACCCCACAAGATTCGCGTTTATCTAGATGCACAACTAGCTGAAGTGTTATGTGATATCGACAGGCCTGCTGTGAATCGGGTGTTTCGAGACCCGGGAAATGCGGTCGCTATCAAGCAATATAAATGGCGTCTCAATTATTTTCTACAGAAATGGCTGGAATTTTGTATGAAGGCCGAGTATCAATTTCAGGCTTCATCACCGCTTTAAGTAAAGTCAGCAATAACAGATAAAAACTCATCGCCATAGAGTGCCAGTTTTCGTTCACCGACGCCGGTAAGATTGGCAAATTGTCTGGAAGAAGTAGGGCGTTTTTCTATCATTTCGTACAATGTCAGGTCATTGAAAATTATGTAGGGAGGAACGTCTTGTTGCTCAGCGAGTTGTCTGCGCTTAGTACGAAGCGCCTCCCATAGTTCGGAGTCCTGATCCGCCAGGTTTTGCAGTTTCTGCGTGCGCTGGACTTTATTCTTAGACGCTTTATTGTCTTGACGCAAGATTAGCGATTGTTCACCGCGTAATACCGGACGACAACTGACATCGAGCCGCAAAGCACCATGTCGCTCCATGTCCATGACCACTAATCCACGAGCGATCAGTTGTCGAAAAACTGAGCGCCATTGATGTTCGGACAGTTTTTGACCAATCCCAAATATTGTTAATAAGTGATGACCATTTTGCTGAATTCTTTCGTCGGTTTTGCCTAACAGGACCGCGATCAAATAGATGACACCAAAGCGCTGCCCACAACGATAAATAGCCGACAAAGCCTGTTGCGCTGCCAGACTGCCATCCCAGGTTGCGACTTCTTGTAAGCAGGTATCACAATTGCCACAGGCTTGTTCTCGTTGTTCGCCGAAATAATTAAGCAACAACTGGCGGCGACAATGGACAGTTTCACATAATGCAAGCATGGCATCTAATTTGGCCAGTTCGATACGCTTATGCTGCTCATCAGCATTGGAACTGGCGAGTATTTGTTTCAAAGTCATGACGTCATGTAAACCATAACTCAGCCAAGCATTGGCAGGTAATCCATCCCGTCCTGCACGCCCCGTTTCCTGGTAATAGGCTTCTATGCTTTTCGGCAGGTCCAAATGGGCTACAAAACGAACATTAGGTTTATCTATCCCCATGCCGAAGGCAATCGTTGCCACAATGATAATGCTATCTTCCATCAAAAACTGATGTTGATTATGTTGTCTGAGTTCATGACTGAGACCTGCGTGATAGCACAAGGCCTTAAACCCTTGCTGAACCAGCCATGCCGTCGTTTCTTCCACTTTGCGCCTGGATAAACAATACACAATCCCGGAGTCCTTGGGATGTTCGTGTTTGATAAAACTCAGTAATTGCTGACGCGACTGTTGTTTTTCGATAATCCGATATCGGATATTGGGACGATCAAAACTGCTTATGAATTGTTTAGCACTTCCTAAACTTAAGCGATTGATGATTTCGTCACGGGTACGCGGATCGGCGGTAGCGGTCAGCGCAATTCTCGGTACATTAGGAAAACGCTGGCTCAAAATGCTGAGCTGAAGGTAGTCCGCCCTAAAATCATGTCCCCAGTGAGATACGCAATGCGCTTCGTCGATGGCAAATAAACAAATTTTAAGTTGCGATAATAACCACTGGGTATGCGCTGTGACCAATCTTTCCGGGGCAATATACAGCAGATCAATTTCGCCTTTAAGTAAGGCGTTTTCAGTCGTTTGGACTTGCTCCAGAGTAAGTGTTGAATTTAGAAATGCTGCATTGATACCCAACTGGTGTAATGCAGAAACCTGATCTTGCATTAAGGCGATCAATGGCGAAATAACGATACCAACGCCCTCAAGTAATAACGCAGGCAACTGGTAACACAGGGATTTACCTGCGGCAGTTGGCATTAACACCAAGGCATCACCGCCTTGGCAAATGTGTTGAATAATGGCTTCTTGATGACCTTTAAAAGCCTCATAGCCAAAAACACTGCGTAAGGTTTGCAAAGCCTCAGGGTGAAGCATGGCGGTCAAAATTTCTGACGTTTAGCAGGCATTAAAATGGTATTGGCAGCGGGTTCGGTTTGATTGACTTCTGGATAGTCTTTGGTGAAGTGCAATCCACGACTTTCTTTGCGTTGCAAAGCACTGCGTATTATGAGTTCAGCCACAATCACCAGATTACGTAATTCCAGTAAATCACTACTCACACGAAACTGACCATAATATTCAGCGATTTCTATTTTTAATAAATCCAGGCGATTCATGGCGCGTTCCAGGCGTTTTGTGGTGCGCACTATCCCCACATAGTCCCACATGAAATGCCGCAACTCGTCCCAGTTATGAGAAATGACGACTTCTTCATCAGAATCGGTGACCTGCGATTCGTCCCACTCGGGTAAACTGGCCGGGTAGGGGATGTTATTGATTTGCTCCCGTATGTCACGGTTGGCACGTTCAGCAAACACTAAGCATTCCAGTAATGAATTGCTAGCCATGCGATTCGCACCATGTAAGCCAGTACAGGCCACTTCGCCCACCGCATACAAGCCGGGAATATCCGTTCTAGCATAACTATCCGTCATCACGCCGCCGCAGGTGTAATGTGCGGCTGGTACCACAGGAATAGGCTGTTGACTAATATCAATATCCAGTTCCAGACATTGCATATAAATAGTCGGGAAATGTTTCTGAATGAATTCACGGGATTTATGGCTAATATCCAGGTAAACACAATCGATCCCGTGTTTTTTTATCTCACTGTCTATTGCGCGAGCCACAATATCCCTAGGCGCCAGTTCCATGCGCTCATCATAACGCCGCATAAAACGATCACCATTTGGTAGTATCAATCGACCACCTTCACCACGAACGGCTTCGCTGATTAAAAATGAACGTGCGGAGGGATGGTATAAACAGGTGGGATGAAACTGCATGAATTCCATATTACTGACGCGACACCCCGCACGCCAGGCTAAAGCAATACCATCACCTGATGAAATATGCGGATTTGTGGAATACAGATACACTTTGTTGGCACCACCAGTCGCCAGTACGACGATTTTAGCGCGTATAGCTTCAACCTTGCCGGACAAACTGTTGAGAACATAAGCTCCCAAGATACGATTGCTGTCTTGGCCAACTTTTTCCGCAGTAATCAACTCAACCATGTTATGAAACGATAACAGGCTAATATTGGGATGTGCCTGAGCTCTGTCAATTAGAGACAAAGAAACGGCTTTGCCGGTTGCGTCATCGCTGTGGACGATGCGTCGATGCGAATGGCCACCTTCCCGGTTCAAATGGAGTTGTTTGGTACCATCAAGCTTGCGCTCTTCGGTAAAATTGACCCCTTGCTTACGTAACCATTCGATACTTTCTCTGCCGTGTTGAACAGTCAGACGAACGATTTCAGGATCACACAATCCGGCGCCAGCGATTAGCGTATCTTCGATATGAGATTCAATGGAATCATGTTCATCATCATAGACTGCAGAAATACCGCCTTGAGCATAATAGGTACTGCATTCCGTCAACTCAAATTTGGCTAACACCGCCACTTTATAGGTATCGGCTAAATAAAGCGCAAGACTAAGTCCTGCGCCACCACTACCGGCGACGAGTACATCGTAGTAAGCTTGATCAGGTGCAGGGCTATTCGGTATCAATGGAGGTCTTCATCATGCATAATTTTAAAAATCATATCGTGTTTTGAGCTAATGGTAATTTTTTTTGTAATGCGCTTATGAATGATGTTTAATTGAATCCTTTAAAAACAATGTATTAATTATTGGTGATATTAGGAGACTACATGTTACGGAAATTGATTTATGGATTAAGTCTAGCGTTTTTCGTTTATCTACCCGCTTATGCACAATTGCCAGATTTTACTGACTTGGTAAAACATACGGGTGACGCAGTGGTCAACATTAGCACAGTTCAAAAAACTAATGATTCACAGTCAGGTGCCGATGGACAGTTACCTCCCGATTTACCACCCGAAATGGAAGAACTGTTTAAACGTTTTTATCAGGGGCCAGGACGACATAATCAAGCGCCGCGTGAAGCGAGTTCGCTGGGCTCAGGATTCATTATTTCTCGTGATGGCTATGTACTGACGAATCATCACGTGGTTAATAATGCGTCTGAAATTATTGTCAAACTTAAGGACAGACGTGAATTGGTCGCCAAGTTGATTGGTTCAGACGAAAGTACCGATGTGGCATTACTTAAAGTTGAGAGCAAGGATTTGCCAGTATTTGAAATTGGTAATCCGGATGATTTACAAGTAGGGGAGTGGGTGCTGGCAATCGGAACTCCGTTTGGTTTTGAACAATCGGTCACAGCAGGGATTGTCAGTGCCAAAGGCCGGAGTCTCCCAGATGGCAACTATGTGCCCTTTATTCAAACGGATGTAGCCATCAACCCGGGTAATTCAGGTGGCCCCTTAATCAATATGCAGGGCAAAGTGGTTGGGATCAATTCCCAAATATACAGTCGTTCAGGTGGTTATATGGGCTTGTCATTCTCAATTCCGATTGATGTCGCCATGAACGTAGTTGATCAATTAAAGAGCAAAGGTAAAGTTGCTCGAGGTTGGTTAGGTGTTCAAATACAGGATGTTACCCGTCAATTGGCTGAATCTTTCGGCATGGATAGACCGCATGGTGCTTTGATTGCAAAAGTAATCCCTGGCGGTCCAGCTGAAAAGGCAGGATTACAAGTTGGCGATATCATCGTTGAATTTAACGGCCAACTGATCGAGTCGTCTGGTGAACTACCGCCAAGGGTGGGGGTTTTTCCGGTTGATGAAAAAGCTAAGTTAAAAATTTTGCGTCAGGGTGAAAAACAAGAAATCAGCATTAAAATAGGCCTATTGCCCAATCAAACTAATGCGCAATCCAAAGAAGCCGCTAGCAATGAAGTGGCGAGTAATCGTTTAGGTGTAGTGGTTTCAGACATTAATTCGGAACAGCGTAAAGAATTACAACTGGAGAAGAATGGTGTCTTGGTACAAAAAGTAAACAAGGGTGTTGCGCAAGAGATTGGTTTACAACCGGGTGATGTGATCTTACGCGTACAAAATACCGTGGTCCGTGATGCCAATGATTTCAACAGTCTGGTGGCTAAATTACCCAAAGATAAATCGATTGCTATGTTAGTTCAACGGAATGGCAGTCCTATCTTCCTAGCATTTAAACTTGATAAATAATATTCATGAGTTCGAGTAAAGCCCATAAACGACCGTCAGGTTTAGGGTATTTTATTAACCAGATCCAAACATTGTTTGTCAGCATGTTAAGGATCTGGACGATACCTATCGTCTTAATGCTGAGCGTGTGCTCTGGGTTTACAACCTTCTATGGTATGTCCCATTTCATTACGCCCTGGATTGCCTTAATCATTACGGTTGCCATTCAATCGATTATCGTTATTTGCTCACTGGAGATGGCAGGCATCCATTGGAAAGCTAACCGAATGCGTTATTTTTCGGTAGTAGCTTCTCTGGCAATCGCCTTGGGTGCCTCGGTGACTTTTTCCTATTTCCAGTTTTATGAGATTTCTGAAAAGGAAAGCTTACATACCAATCGGCTCAGTGAAATTCGTCATCAAGTTAAAGATTACGTCGATAAAGTGCTGGCGCTGAAGGCCGATGTTGCCCAAAAACAAAAGCAGGAACTGGAAAAGTCTTCCGCAGATGCCACCCAGGCTTATTTTGGTACACATCATCAAATTGCTGAGGGATATAAAAACCAGGTCGGAGAAGGACCTTTCTGGCGACATTACAATCAGATCTACCAAGAAAAGAAACAACTGGCTGTGCAGCAAGAACAATTGTTTGTGCAATTGGACAAACAAATTGCCAGTTTACAGGGCGGTTTGAGTGGTTTGGATGTTGCTAGCGACGTAGAAAAAGCCTACGCCGAATTTTTGCATAACTTCCAAGAAGTTGAACTGACGATTAACCAATTATCCAGTAGTGTCGGTCTCAGTTTGCCTGAAGCCCCGTTATTGATGACTTACAACCAGTTCACTGAAGATGTCAGACCCTCATTCGCGATGTGGCAGGGGTTTTCATGGTTTGCGTTCATTTGCGCAGCCATGGTCGACTTTTTCACTGTTTTATTATCTTACCGATTGGAGTTTTCTGCCCCAGGTCCTTTGACTGCGCAAGAAGAAGAACTGGTATTCGAATGTCTCAAACAATTTAGTCAGTTTCGTATTAATGCCAATGATGAATTGGAAATGATTATTGAGAAAACTGAGTTGGAAAAAGCACGTCGATATTCTGACTGGACCCGTATGTTTGTGGTTGGGTTGTTGCTGAATCGTGGTTTTCTGAGAAAAATTGATCACAGAACCGTTGAGTTTTCGCCCAATCTTTACCCTTTGTTGGCAGAAAAAATGCACGAAAAAATACGTGCCTTAAAAGCTGCTGCGGTGAGCATAGAGAGCCCTCATGATTAAGCCACAGAGTCTTCTGGATGCCTGGTTGTATGAAGAGAATGATCTGCTGGGTAATCATTCGGATAGTGAGGAGTGGTTGGCAGCTTTTGATGCCGATCGTCAGTTGGTGGTTTCCAAATTGGGCCCCTATAAACGGATGTTTCTGCGCCCGCCTGAATTTACTAAGCGCTTTTATCATCACATCTATCCGATTCAAATTGGCAATTGGCATTACCTGCGTCAGGTCAAATTATTTGACGACTTTTGTGCAATCGAACTCAATCTGGATATTCGTTTTCAAGCCACGTTGGAATATCTACAGCGCAACAGTGAATTAGTGGACACAATCAACAGCCACATCATGGCCACTTACGCTACTCAGGTTGATGACATAGTGGATAGAGAGCTTGAAAAACTGGATGCTGGCACCTGGGTGAAAGAAGGTCTTACCGCAATTGAAAAAGCGCTAGCTATTGCTATTTGTGAGATGCTAACCGTACAACATATTCAGGCTCAATGTCTGTGTTCTATTGCCGCAAGCTTTGCTGACTTTCCCGAAGTTAGGCCTGGAAAAGACTATGTATATCTGAGTGTCTTGAAAAAATCATTTGAAGCACAAGAAGAAAAATCGCAAGAAACACAACGTCAGCAACAATTGCTGGAACAACAGGCTTTGGCTGAAAAAGAACGGCAACTTGAATATCTGAGTCAGTTAACTGAACTGGAATTACGTGCCCAAGCTCTCGAAGCTGAAAAGACTCGTCGCTTGTTACGTGATAAACAAGATCAGTTGGTAAAACAACTGGCGATTGAAAAAGCAATACGCGAAGAACAAATTCGCCATGAGTCTGAGCTAAAAGCTTTAGCCTTTGATTATGAAATGCGTGAAAACGAAAAAGTGCAAGTGAAACGCCGTCAGTTGGAGATTCAACAATTGACCGCCCAGTTGGCTCACGAAAATCAGATTGAACAACAAAAATTAATCGCCAGGATCCAAAGAGATGAATTGTTAAACGCTCTTAAGGAAACCAGTCCTTATTTGGCGTCTAAATTAACTGAACAGTAAATAGCAACACTATGAAAACAGTTGGCGTTCTTTTCGTTTGTATGGGCAATATTTGTCGCTCACCCACGGCTGAAGGGGTTTTTACCGAACTGGTGAAATCCAGAAAAATTGATCATTTATTCAAGATCGATTCAGCAGGTACCCATGCCTATCATATCGGTGACGGGCCCGATTTAAGATCACAATCGGCTGCCCGTAACCGTGGCATAGAGATTCAACATTTGCGTGCCCGTAAAGTGATCATGGGTGATTTTGAAGACTTTGACTATATCTTGGTTATGGATGACGACAATCATGCAATCGTCACTCAGGCTTGTCCCAAGCAACACCGGCACAAAATTGCCTATTTGCTTGATTTTGCCCCCCAACTGAGTAGCCGTGAAGTGCCCGATCCCTACTATGGTGGGACTCAAGGATTTGAACGGGTATTGGATATGATTGAATTGGCTTCAGAGGGTTTTCTCCAACATTTGCAACAACAAAAGGTCATTTAAATGAGCATCGTCAGCAATACAGTGATTTATTTGGATGGCGAAACCGTTCTAGAGGGCTTCTTTGCCTATGATGATGCCATTGAAGGTCAAAGACCCGTGGTCTTGATTCATCACGCCTGGGCTGGACGGGATGCTTTTGTCGCTGACAAAGCCCTTAAACTGGCTGAGTTAGGTTATCTGGCTTTTGCGACTGATATGTATGGCAAAGGGGTGTTGGGAAATAGTCCTGATGAAAACGCCCAATT
>RFQK01000080.1 GCA_009925045.1 Methylococcaceae bacterium | reverse complement strand
CTGCAAAATCTGTATACCACCGTCCATTTTTTGAATTCTGATTTACAAGTCGCTATTTACAACGGCCGTAGTGAAAATGTTCAGATCAACCAGGCTATCATCAACATTGAAGACGTTGCCAATAGCGATCATGTTCAAGTGTTCGCGCAATTGAATTCGCAGGTGAATAACGCTTTACAGTATTTGCAAAAAACCCCTTTACACAATACTGCCGACAACTTGCTCAATATTGCGAACAGTCAGGGCTCTGCCGGCATCGATCTGAACTTACACGTTCCCTACGTTGAGTCCGACCCGGTAAAAGTAAAAGTAGATGCGCATCTGCACGATGCTCACATGAATTTGAAATCGGTTAATTTAGACATTAGCAACATTAATGGCACCTTGACCTTTACTGAAGACAGCACCTCCAGCGACACCTTGCATGCCAAAACTCTTGGCTATCCGATACAAGGCCTGATGAGCAGTGATGCGACCAGTACACGTCTTTTGGTGACAGGTTCTACCTCCATCCATAATCTGCAAAAACAATTCAGTTTTTTACGCGGTGAAGCCCTCAAAGGCCAACTGAATTATCAAGCCGATCTGCGAATACCGGACGATGAGCGCCATAGCACCAGTCTGGACATTAACAGTCTGTTACAAGGTGTTGTGATTGACAATAACACCTGGGTTGCGAAGACGGCAGAACAAAGTGAACCCTTGCACCTGAACTTTCAGTTTGATAAACAAAATGTATATAATGCATTCATGAAATTATTTTGTGCACTTACTAAATCGGCTTGTGCTGCAGATATTTCTGTGTTAGAACCTGTACCAGCTTCAAATTTCTTTTTAGTTTGTTGATACACATTTTCTGCTAATTGCATATTCTTTTTTTGGAATTGCACAGTAGCCACAGAAGACATATAATTTAATTTGGCTTGTGTGATTTCGTTGTCAATATTATTTTTTAAAGCAACAATTTGATTTTCTATTTGCTTTAATTCAATCTTTGTTCTTTTCACTCTAGCATCTCTAGCAAAACCAGTGAATAATGGCATATTAATATTCAAACTCACAAGCGAAGTAGTAAACCAATTTCCTCCTTCAAAAAAATCAAAATTAGCGGCGCGGGTAAGAACATTGATATGACCGCAGACTGGACACATCAATTAACTGGCACTGCCACGGTCCTGAATGGTTCAATGACGGTGGATAATTTTGGCGCGTTTCTTTCGCAAATTAAACTCAGTGATGACTTTAAAGAAACCCGAGCCGATATTCATTTTCACGGTGGCTGGAATGGGGCTCCCCATCAATTTGCTGTTGAGGCTTTGAATGGGTCGATGAACCTGCGCCTGAGAGACGGCCGCATTTCCAGTATAGAACCCGGTTTTGGCCGCTTACTGGGTTTGTTAGCGATGGAACAATGGGTAAAACGTCTGAGCCTTAATTTTACCGATATCTATCGACAAGGCTTGGCCTTTGATCAAATCAGCGGCAACTTTAATATCCATAATGGCGTAGCCAACACCGAAGATTTATTGGTGAACGGAGTCTCCGCCAAAATGAAACTGATGGGCAATGCCGATTTGGTCAACAAAACCATTAATATGAAAGTGGGTGTTGTGCCTAAGAGTTCCGACGCAGTGCCTATTGCTGGTACAATCCTGAATGGTATTGCGGCAGTCATTACCGATGTGGTGACTAATAATTATGAGGAAGGATATTTCTTCGGCTCGGCCTATAGCATTAATGGTAAATGGGGCGATCTGGAAGTGAATCCTATCCACGATAAAGATGGTTTGTTAAATAAAACCTGGAATGGTTTAACCGATTTTGAATGGCTGCAATAAACCCGTACTTTTAACCTGACACCCTTAGAGACGATTCATGACCATATGCGCTGCCATACAAATGGCTTCAGGCCCTCAAGTAAGTTCCAATCTACTGGAAGCTGAAAAACTGATTGGAGAAGCGGCAAAAGCCGGTGCCAAACTGGTGGCCTTGCCAGAAAATTTTGCCATCATGGGCATGCATGAATTGGATAAAGTAAAAGTCGGTGAAGTTGATGGCCAAGGTCCAATTCAGGATTTCTTAAGCCAAGTCGCCAAAAAATATGGTGTCTGGGTCATCGGTGGCACTATCCCAATTATCGGTCATGACAGCAACAAAGTCCGCGCAACCTGTTTGATTATTGATGATAAAGGCAATCGCGTAGCCCGTTACGACAAAGTGCATTTATTTGACGTCAGCGTACCTGATAGCAATGAAGAATACCGCGAATCCGATTCTGTCGAAGCCGGCACCGAAGAATGTGTCGTTGAAACACCTTTTGGTAATATTGGCATTGCTGTCTGTTATGACCTGCGTTTCCCAGAGTTCTTCCGCCCCTTATATCGTCGCGATCTGGACATTATCGTCATCCCCTCTGCCTTTACCGCAAAAACCGGGGCTGCTCACTGGGAAATTCTGTTGCGTGCCCGAGCAATTGAAAACTTAAGCTATGTGATTGCTCCCAACCAAGGCGGTTTCCATAAAAACGGTCGCCAAACCTATGGCCACAGCATGATTGTGGATCCGTGGGGGGTCGTACTGGATTGTTACAAAACCGGCTCTGGTTTCGTAAGCGCTGATATTGACAAAGGCCGTCTGGAAAAAACTCGGGCCTCTTTCCCTGTTTTAGACCATAGACGCTATCCCAACTAAGATTAGCCATGCGAAAACTTGTTATCACCAGCCTATCAGGCTTACTTTTATCGGCTTGTTCTGAAAATCCAGAAAAATATCGTGACATCAAACATCTGGAGTTTCCTCCAACACTGGCTGTGGAACATACAAGCAGCACAGCGATTAAAAACACGCCGTTGAGTTCGACTAGTCGCTCCAGCACTCAAAGTGAGACGCCAAAAGCTTCTAGCGAACTGGACAGACTGATCTATCTCGGCGGTGAAGACCTACACCCCGAGATAACCCTTAAAACTCGCTTTGAACGGGCTTGGGACTTAATCGACCACGGTCTGAAATTAGCAGAAATTGAAGTCGTGGAAAAAGATAAGGAAAAAGGCCTGATTAAAGTTCGCTACGAAGACAAAAACAGCAGCTCCGGCCTCATGAAATCGGTGACCTCCATGTTTGATATCAGTTACTCCGATATCGAATACACCTTCACTCTGAACAAAGATCTGGGACGAACCACGCCGGTCAAAATTGAGAAGCTTAAACAGGATGATCCGGCCGACAATGCCTCAAAAAGCTTAGCAACGGTTTTAGTCGACGCGATCAAAAAAGATTTAAGCAAATAATCCAAAGACAAAGGGCAATCATCAAGATTGCCCTTCGCATATTCACTAATACAATCAACTGAGTTTATTGAGCGGTTTTTGGTCCGTATAAACTATAGGCCCCGAAACGCATTTGATGAGCCCTGCCCAACTTTTCTTGGGTAAAATCAATCGCAAATTGTTCCTTTAATTCCGAACCATTCCATGTGTAGGCCTTAAAGAATTGCTCATTATCCGCACCTTTCTTGTCCCAATTTGCTAATAAAGAAGAGGTGTAATACAAGCGCTGACCATCCCAGCTTGAGGAAACCATATTCACCTGAGCAGCAATTTTTTGCTCAAAGACCTGTTTAGGCTGGAAAGGATCGCTAATATCAAATGCGCGTGTTTTACCATCCATAAAGGTATTCACCCACAAGGTTTTGTCGTCGCTGGATATCGAAATATCGACCGGTAAAGGTACTTTGCTCGGATCACCAATATCGGCAACTGCTTGCGCCTGCCATTCACCCTGCGCATCTTCATAAATCAACCAAATCTTTGAAGTCAGTGCGGTACTGGTAAAACAGTAATTATGCGCCTCATTCCATGCACAGCGGATTTCTAAAGGCGAGCCAGGCACATCAAAGATTTTTTTCGGCTGACGATTATGCAAATCCCATTGCACCACCGTACTGCCAAATCGTTTCATCGCTTCAGGATCATTCAGCATTTTGCCGAAATCCATCATATAGTTAGACCAGCCGGTAAATGAAGAGGTCAACATGATGTTTTTACGCGGCAAGGCGCGGACATCATAGTTATAGCCATCCGCATAATGACCGCTTTTAATCGCGCCCTGTAAGTTACTGTCGGTCGGTAACCAATATGTCGCAATGTAATCGCCAGCATTGCTGTATTCAACCAAGGCGGTGCGGCCACCATGATCTTTATTATTCGATAAGCCGGTTATCAACATACGTCCAGGCAAGGCATACAAACTATGCGGACCCACAACACCGCCGGATTTAGCAACAAAATCGGTGATGACCTTAGCGAGTTTGGGTTTAGCCGGATCACTGGCCACGTCAAAAACAAAAATTTTGCTGCTATCTAAGCCGCCTGCCCATAAGAAGCGTCTATCGTCGGTAAAATCGGAGTGATGCGCTTCATTTCGCCCACCTACGGACAAACGTGCAACCACTTTGCCGTAATCTTTCGCCTCAGGATTCACGGAAATAGTAACCAGCTTATCTTGCTCATCACCAACTCCCTCGGCACCTAATGTCCAGACGTAGACAAAATCTTCTTGTCCGGTAATTTTCGCCATATAGGGCGAAGCACAGGTTTCATCGGCTTGCGCAGTCAAGCTAGAAAAACCAATCAAAATAGCTGCGCTCAACGCTGTCAGTTTATGCGTCATGATTACCCTCCCCCAGAGTATTAAGTTGTTGTAAGCGAGCGTCCCTGTTCTTTGAAAAGTAGCGAAATGCTTAGACAAAAAAGGGTGAACTCTCGTTCACCCTCCCCGATTAGATTTGGCTATGTTGGCTATTTTCAGCCCTGATCCATCTAAAGACATGCACGACGGCAAGAATCATAACCGCATAAAACAGAGTAGCCGCACAATACGATGAGAAATAGTGGCTGAATGTTTCAACATATTGCGCCCAAGATGGCTGTTGAATGTTAGCTGATAACCAGTAGAAACTGCTGTTAGAAATCAGAAAGGCAGCTGAAGTGGCCGTCACTAAAGCGATTAATTGCAGCGCCATATGGCGAAGCGACAGGGTTTGCCAATTACGGCAATATTGACCCGCCAACCACATTGCCGCATAAGTCGGGATTAAAAATGCATAAGCAGGCGACACACAATAATCACTGACACCCATTTGGCTAATCGCCCAGTAATCTACTCCAGCGGCTTCCATTAACAACAACGCAAACAAATAACGCCCTCCCAGCCATAAGCCTGCCAGGAAAAACACCGCCAATGACGCATCCGGTAGAGCGACAGCCGTACCCATATGATCAAAGCGAGTAGCCGCCATTAAAGCCATTAAAGCCACTGCAGCAGGCTTAATCGCAAAGGTTTGTTTCAAATTCATCAAGTTATGCTCCGCAAACTCAGTGGTTGTAATGAATGGAAATAAAGAAATTTCTATCTGCCATATTGTAATTGCTAACGGTCTGATAGTGTTTATCTAAAACGTTATTCAGTTTACCGCTTAGCATCCAGTTTTTATCGATGTGATAAGCGGTGCGGAAATCAAGAGTGACAAAACCGTCAACCTTAACAGGCACTTGATTCCACTGTTGATCATAAATAACATCCGCTCGATCGCTTTGCGCAAGCACAGTTGCCCCCAGATCAAAAGCACCTAGTCTTTTCGACATATCGTAAGACAAAGTTTTATCAGAACGACGCAACAAACGCGTGTTGTTAATTCTATCCCTTGGACTGAGGAGATTACCGGTTAGTTTATGATTCCAACCTAAAAACTCACCCCCTATTTCTGCCTCGATACCATCGATCTGGGCTTTATTGATGTTATCCATCCCTGTAGTCCCAAAAGCAATCAAATTATCGATATTGGTATGATAAGCACGCAATTCCCAGTGTCCCCAATCGTGATGACCCGCGATCCCGGTTTCAACACTTGTTGATTGTTCGGGTTTTAAACTCGGGTTACCCCCGCCCCAAAGCTTGGGTAATGGATAGTACAAATCATTAAATGTAGGCGCCTTAAATGCATTACCAAAACTGGCAAAAGCGCTGAGCCCGTGTAACCAATTGAAACGCCAGCCCAAATTTCCGGTGACATAATCACCAAACGCTTGGTTTTGATCCCAACGCAAAGACGCATTCAAAAAGTGCTGATCAAATATTTTGCTGTGCAATTCACCAAATACCCCCACATCATATCGCGAGGTTTTGTTGTATTGAGTCGAGCCATCAACCTCATCAACACGATAATCCGTTCCCAAAGTCAGTTTATGATCGCTGGCTATCTTGATTTGATTCAGCCAGGACACATTCCAGCGAGTGGAATTAAGCGTGCTTTTGAATTGATTGTTAGCTAGGAAATTACTTCCCTCATCGCGGGTCTGACCAAGGTTTAAGCTTGAACGCCAGTTTTCCGACAAATCTTTGCTTAATGATGTACCCACGACCTGATTAACAAATAACTTGTGATTCGCATCTTGTGCGTTGTAGCCAACAAATTGATTTAAGCCATCGGCCCGCATAAAAAAAGCTTCAAGTTCTGCATTGTTTTCAAATCGATGTCCCAGTCGCGCATTAACGGCGGTATTGTTATAAGCACCTTGATTGGCCAAACCATTGGGCACAATGACTTGTGGCTTGAAACCATTACTTTCAATATTGGAAACACCCAAGTTATACCAACTGTTTTGCCATCGCCCACTGACATTTCCTGCTTCACGATGAGTGTCATAAGAACCACCACCCGCTTCCATAGCAAGGCTGGGCTTATCAGTCTGCTTACCTTTACGGGTAAAAATCTGGATAACACCGCCAATCGCCTCTGAACCGTATAAACTCGACTGCGGACCACGGATTATTTCCACCCGTTCAATCTGCTCGATTGGAAGGAACTCAAACGCGGTAATACCGGCGGTGACCGAACCGGCTTTGATACCATCGATCAACACCAGCACATGACTGGAATTTGTACCGCGCATAAAAACGCTGGAAGGCTGGCCATAGCCACCTTGTTGAACAATATCAACTCCCGCAGAGCCTTTCAATAATTCAGGCAAACTTCTGACCTGCAGACGATC
>RFQK01000079.1 GCA_009925045.1 Methylococcaceae bacterium | reverse complement strand
TTAAGGAAACATAATACAAATAACCACTGCCATGCTTATCCATGGCCTGAATCCGCGCTGCATGGGTATTAGGTGCGAGTAAAAAAATCTGATCAATACCACGCTCACGCAACAACTCCACGCAATGCTCGGCTTCTTCGGGAGGCAAATCGACAGTTAAAACCCCGTCCACGTCGGCACGTTGCGCCGCATTGGCAAAATCTTCATAACCCATGATTTCAATGGGGTTCAAGTAGCCCATCAACACCAAAGGAGTTGTTTGATCAGTTTTTCTAAACTCCATCGCCATGGCCAGTACTTTTCTCAAACCTGTTTTATGAGCAAGCGCACGCTCACTGGCACGTTGAATAACAGGACCATCGGCCATAGGATCAGAGAACGGAATACCTAATTCAATCACATCGGCACCAGCAGCGACCATGTCATGCAACAAGGGAACGGTGAACTGAGGATGGGGATCACCCGCAGTAATGAAAGGAATTAACGCCTTACGGCCACTGGCTTTCAGTTCGGCAAATTTTGCAGCTAAACGACTCATAAACTAATACCTTCGCGTTGCATAATGGTATGCATATCTTTATCACCACGACCGGACAAATTGACAATGATTTTTTGATCCGGACGCATAGTGGGCGCTAATTTCATGGTGTACGCCAATGCATGACTGGACTCCAGGGCAGGAATAATACCCTCCATGCGAGTCAGGGCATGGAAACCAGCCATAGCTTCGTCATCCGTAATGCTGACATACTGAGCACGACCAATATCTTTTAACCAAGCATGTTCTGGCCCTACACCCGGATAATCAAGACCGGCAGAAATTGAATGCGTCTCAATGATTTCACCATCATCATCCGTCATCAGATAAGTCCGGTTACCGTGTAACACACCTGGGCGACCCGCGGATAACGGTGCGGAATGACGTCCGGTTTCAATACCGTCACCCGCCGCTTCAACGCCGTACATAGCCACTGATGTATCGTCGATAAAAGGATAAAAAAGTCCAATCGCGTTAGAACCACCACCCACACACGCCACCAGGGCATCGGGCAGACTGCCCGTCTGATCCAGACATTGTTGACGGGCTTCTCGACCGATAATCGCCTGGAAATCACGCACCATAGCCGGATATGGATGGGGTCCGGCAACGGTACCAATGATATAAAAAGTATCATCAATATTTTCAGGGTTTTTGAACCTGATTCAACGGGAACTACGGTGGCACCCAATAATTTCATGCGATAAACGTTTAGAGCCTGACGGGCAACGTCAACCGCTCCCATGTAAACCACACACTCCAGGCCCAGACGAGCCGCGACCGTGGCAGTAGCAACACCATGTTGACCGGCACCCGTTTCCGCAATAATCCGGGTCTTACCCATACGCTTAGCCAGCAATGCCTGACCAATCGTATTATTCACTTTATGCGCACCAGTATGATTTAAGTCCTCGCGTTTCAGATAAACTTGCGCACCACCCAGGACACGACTCCAGCGTTCTGCATGATATAAGGGTGAAGGCCGTCCGACATAATGCTGTAAATCAGCATCTAGCTCAGCTAAAAACACAGGGTCCTGAATGTAGCGCTGATAAGCCTCATTCAACTCAGTAATGGCAGGAATGAGGGTTTCTGCCACAAAAATACCACCATAGGGACCAAAATGTCCCCGCTCGTCGGGCATATTGTAATTATCAGTCATAGTTCTCAGTCGCTCGTATAGTTCTTTTTATAAACGCAGCCATTTTCTCTGCACTCTTGATACCCTTCCCTGCTTCAACACCGCTGCTGACATCCACTGCATACGGTTTTACTTGTTGAATAGCCTGATCTACATTTTCCACTGTCAAACCACCTGCCAGAATAATTGGCAGTTTGGGTTGGCGAGGAATGAGATCCCAGTTAAAACTGCAACCTGATCCACCCGGTATCCCTGGATGGTAGGCATCTAATAAAATACCCGCAGCATCATAGTATTGTGCCTGCACAGCATCCAAATCCGTATCATCCCGCACCCGTATCGCCTTAATATAAGGCTTAGCAAACAGGCGACACGCTTCCGGTGTCTCGTCACCATGAAACTGAATACAATCAACCGGCACCTTGGACAACACAGTTTCAATAAAATCCGCATCAGCATCGACAAACAAGGCTACCACGCTGACGAATGCCGGTAAGGCACGTGCAATTTTACTCGCCTGCTCAATACTCACATTGCGAGGACTCTCAGGGTAAAACACCAGACCAATGGCATCTGCGCCCAGTCTGGCCGCTTCTAAGGCGTTATCCACTTGAGTGAATCCGCAAATTTTAACGCGGGTTCGCATCATAAGTCTCTCAAAAAAGGTCGCGTAGCATACCACATAGACTGAGTAGATTAATCCGCGTGCGTATGACCGGGTTCATGCTCGTGCTCCTCAGCCGCATGCTGCAACTCAGAGGTTTGCATGACCGGCGCTACCGCAACACCGTACTGATAGACCATTAAGCCCCCCATGTCCGCTGTGAACACCACTAATAAACTGGTTAGCCCTGCAATACCTAGAAACGACCAGCCATCGACACCCACAGGTGGATGAGCATGACTCACACGCCATATTGCCAATACCACTGTCAAAAAGAACACTAACACCGCCAAATGCTTATGGGATTCCATGATTAAATGAACTTCCTCAGAATGTGGAATGGACTTGGATGCCAATAAACCGGTCAACAGGGTTAGACCTGCAAATATCACACTCAGCCATAACAATTGAGTGGCCACTTCGCGCCATACTTGTTTTTTAAACACTAACCCGCTGAAATCAAACAGGAAGAACAATGGGATAAGGACAATAGGAAAATGCACAAACAACGGATGCCAATTACTCAAGGATAAAATTCCAGGCAATAATTCCAGCATAGCCTCATGAAAGCTCAGGAACGGCAAGCGCTCCAGCAAAGTCAGAAAACGTGTCAACATATCCATGATGACAATAATTGCCTCACCACCTGCATGCACAGAAAATAGCAGATTGCTTGCAAAATCAAAAAACATAGTTCGCCTCAGAACAAATTTACATTAGGGTTATTGAATGGAAACGAGAGTGGTCGTTTTTAAAGCTTCACTACGTGTTTCCAATAATTCGCTGCCATGTAAACGAATAAATATGGCATTCAATTTTTCGGCGTTGGCCAGTTTCATCCCATCACTTGGTCCTAAACACAGCAAAGCAGTCGACCAAGCATCTGCGATCGTTGGATCCTCGTGAAGCACCGTCACGGCTACCAGATCATGGGTAACTGGTTTGCCAGTTCGCGCATCCAAAATATGACTGTACCGCTGTCCGTTCTGCTCATAAAAGTGCCGATAAGTACCCGAGGTCATGATCGACATAGCCGATTCTTTTGGCATCGTAATCACTTTATGGACCTTACGTTCACCTGGCAAAGGTTTTTCGATTGCAACACGCCAGGACAGACCATCGGGTTTAACGCCCTTAGATTTCAGTTCCCCACCGATTTCAACCAGATAATTACTGACACCCATCTGCTCTAGAACCTGGCTAATCCGGCCTACACTATAGCCTTGGGCAACCGCAGACACATCGATGCGAACATCTTGTTGAAGTTTGGATAAATGCGTATCGTCCTGTACCTGAATTTTTGGCATACCCACTTTTGCCAGTTGTTCAGCCAACTGCTCAGGAGCGGGGATATTCAGCGTTTCACCGGTAAATCCCCACAAGTCAAACACTGGTTTGATGGTTAAATCAAAACAACCCTGGCTTTTTTCATAGACCTTTTCAGCTATGCGGACCAGTTCAACTATTTCAGGCACAACTGTCTGACTTTGCGTCGATAATTGACTGTTAAATTGTTCAATCTCTGAATCAGGTCGATAATTGGATAAGTGGGTGTCGATAAGGTCGAAAGTTTGCTCGATAGCCGTCGCCACTACCTGATGATCGACGGGGGTAGCACTCCAGTAATTGATATGGAACGTCGTACCTTGGGCTTGACCTTGAATCTTGATGATTTCCGGCGCATCCGGCGCACAGGCAGTCAGCAGCGACAACATCAACAGTAATAAAAAAGTATGCATGCGCATATCCGTATTTCCTTAAACAGAATTGCTAGTAAGCGATAGACAAGATAACGATTTAGGCGTGTTTCATAATTCGTTGCTTGTCACGTTGCCAATCTTTCTCTTTGGCACTGGCGCGTTTATCGTGAAGCTTTTTACCTTTGGCTAAACCCAGTTTTAATTTAGCTCTGCCACGGACCCAATACATGGCCAGTGGAATCAAGGTGTAGCCCTTACGCTCAACAGCGCCGATCAAACGACTAATCTCGCGGGCATGTAACAACAGTTTCTTCTTGCGAACCGCATCCGGTTTGACATGCGTAGAGGCGGTTAACATGCTGGAAATATGCGCACCACAAAGCCAGGCTTCCCCCTTACGGATGTCAATATAGCTTTCTTTCAACTGTATGCGACCGTCACGTAGGCTTTTTACTTCCCAACCCTCCAACACCAAACCTGCTTCGAACTGTTCCTCGATGAAATATTCATGAGTAGCCTGCCTGTTCAAAGCAATGGTGTTATCGTTGGCTTTGTTGTTTTTGGAAGTTTTTTTTCCGGACATGTAGGGTGTGTAAGATTTTTTTAAACTGACTGTAAACGTTATTTTTGATATTTTACCTGACTAGACGCATTAGCGATTTAAAAAACATACTCTAGGCATCGAAATGTCATATAAAAAAACCTCTGGTCACGGTGAATGGTCTTCACGATTTGCCTTTATTTTGGCAGCAACTGGCTCAGCAGTCGGTTTAGGGAATATCTGGAAATTTCCTTATATCACTGGCCAAAACGGCGGAGGTGCTTTTGTACTGGTTTATTTGCTGTGTGTAGCCGGAATTGGCCTGCCGATCATGATGGCTGAAATTATGATGGGTAGACGCGGTCATCAGGATCCCATTTCAACCATGCAGTTGTTAGCCCATCAATCCAGACGCGACCCACGCTGGCAGTATCTTGGTGGACTGGGCGTATTAGCCGGCTTTCTGATCATGTCGTATTACAGTGTGATCGCGGGTTGGTCCTTATCCTACATCGTCAAAACCCTGTTTGGTTATTTCATCAACACTGATGCGACCAGGGTGAAACATCTGTTTGAACAAATGATGGCCAATCCTTTGCAGCAAATCATCTGGCATTCAGTTTTTATGGCTGCTACCTTACTCGTTGTGGTTCGGGGTGTGCGCGCTGGTCTCGAGCGTTCTGTGCGTTTTTTAATGCCCGCGTTGTTTATTATTTTGATGTTACTTATCGCTTACGCGATGACATCAGGCTCATATCAACAAGGCTTAGACTTTTTATTTCATGCGGATTTCAGCAAAATTGACAGTCATGCGGTTTTGACTGCAATGGGGCATGCGTTTTTTACCCTCAGTCTGGGCATGGGGTCCATCATGGTCTACGGCTCTTATCTACCGCGCCATGTTTCAATTCCTCAAACCACGCTTATCATCGCCGGTGCTGATACCTTGGTGGCATTATTGGCGGGTTTAGCTATTTTCCCACTCGTATTTGCGAATAATCTCGAAGTGGCCTCTGGGCCTGGGCTGATTTTTCAAACATTGCCATTGGCATTTGGACAAATGACAGGCGGCTGGCTGTTTGGCATTTTATTTTTTATCCTCTTGTTTTTTGCCGCGTTAACGTCCTCTATTTCTCTCATTGAACCCGCTATTGCTTGGCTCACTCAAAATCGTCAGTTAAGTCGTGAACAAGCCTGTATTCGAGCGGGTCTAAGCTGTTGGCTATTGGGAATTGCAGTCGTATTCTCGTTTAACATCGGCTCCGAATATACCCTGATGGGAAAAAACTTATTCGAGTTACTTGATTACCTCACCGCCAATCTCATGCTACCGCTAGGAGGTATGGGGATTGCGATTTTCGCTGGCTGGAAAATGCACACACGCGATGCAGAACGCGAACTGGGACTGAGTGCCCCACTGTTTTTGATCTGGCAATTTCTGTGTCGCTATCTTGCACCAGGCGCTGTATTCCTGGTGTTCTTGCACGTGGTTGGGATTTTATAACATGCTGAGTGTGGTACAAAAAAGCGCGCTGGTTAAATATTCAGCGCAACAAATGTTTGACATTGTCGACAATATTGAAGCCTACCCTGAGTTTTTACCCTGGTGTGGTGGAACACGCATACTGAAACGTGAAGGTGAAATTGTTGACGGTGAAATAGTCATTGCAAAAGCCGGCTTTCACAAAGCATTTGCAACGCGCAATCGCTTAGTCATTGGTGAAAAAATTTATATGAATTTACTGGAAGGCCCTTTTTCATCCTTAGAAGGCGTATGGCAATTTATGCCCTTGCGTGAAGATGCCAGCAAAATATCCTTGGATTTAGAATTTGAAGTCTCAGGCAAACTGGCCTCACTGGCCTTTGGCCCCGTGTTTAATCAAATTTGTAACACCATGGTCAGTTCATTTACGCAACGTGCCAAACAACTTTATGGCTGATGAATTAATCGATGTCGAAGTTGCTTATGCGACTGAACAGCAACAAGTCGTGATACAAATTCAGACCTGTAATCCAACGAGCATTCTCGAAGCCATTCAGGCCTCTGGTTTGCTCAGCCGATTTCCGGAAATCAATCTGCATAGCCAGAAAACAGGCATCTTTGGGCAATTAGCTGAATTAAGCCAGACTGTTCACCATGGCGACCGTATTGAGATTTATCGTCCGCTTAAAATCAATCCAATGGACGCAAGACGTCAAAAGGCCCGCAACAACTAAATCGACCGCTATCTTGACTACAGTTATTCGCAGGGTAAATTAGCTTTGCAACAATTCCCCTGTGTGCTTTTACACTTCAACTCCGGTTTCTAAATGTTTCCGGAGTTTTTTTTGCCCAATGAACGGTCAATTTGGTTTTTTAAAAAAGAATTCACATTAACTAACTAATACAACTTAATGTTTTAAATAAGTTATTTAATTTGACATTGTATTGAATAAGCGTATATTTAAAATCGTCAAAGGCGCACCCTCCTGCCTCTAGCCCTATCAAGATTTTG
>RFQK01000078.1 GCA_009925045.1 Methylococcaceae bacterium | reverse complement strand
CTTTTTGCTTTATTTATTTAAAGGACGCTCACCAACGGTTTATTTAGGGGCTTTTTTCATTACCTCATGGCTGGAAATCGTCGGCACTACAGCTGGCACATGGGCTTGGGCTGTCATCGACCCTGCCTCACAACTCCCCCAAGGTAATCCGCCCAGTGGTGTTGCCGCTTGGTATTGCTTGGTGGATGCGGTTGCAATTGCCGGTGCCGCACCTCTACTCGATGGCATCAATAAAAGCCTGGCCTTTATAAGAAGCTAGCTACACCGATATAAATAAAGTAATTACGTTAAAATACTCATCAGTATTTCCACCCCGTTCATTCAACATCATTTTGTAATATGGAAAAAACCTATTCCCCCCACGCAATTGAACAACGCTGGTATCAAGTTTGGGAGCAACACGCTTATTTTGCTGCACCCACAGCCGCCAATCCGAGTGAGGCGAATAAGAATTCCTATTGCATCATGATTCCGCCGCCCAATGTAACCGGCAGTTTGCATATGGGCCATGCCTTTCAGGACACCATCATGGATGCCCTGACCCGCTACCACCGTATGAAAGGTTTCGATACCTTATGGCAGCCGGGGACTGACCATGCGGGTATTGCTACCCAAATGGTGGTTGAACGTTTGCTCAACGCCGAAGGTAAAACCCGCCACGACCTCGGCAGAGAGGCGTTTGTTGAAAAAGTCTGGGAATGGAAAGAGCAATCAGGTGGCACCATTACCCGTCAATTACGTCGTATGGGCTCATCTCTTGACTGGGCAAAAGAGCGTTTTACCATGGATGACGGCATGTCGGACGCCGTACAAGAAGTGTTTATCCGTCTCTACGAAGAAGGCTTGATTTACCGCGGCAAACGTCTGGTCAACTGGGACCCAGTGTTACACACTGCGGTCTCCGACCTTGAAGTCATTTCTGAAGAAGAAAACGGCTCAATGTGGCATATGCGCTACCCTTTGAGCAACGGCAAAGGGCATTTAATTGTTGCGACCACACGCCCAGAGACCCTGCTGGGTGATGCGGCCGTCGCTATCCACCCTGAAGACGAGCGCTATAAACATTTGCTGGGTGAATTCGTCTTATTACCACTGACTGGCCGTAAAATCCCCATCATTGCCGATGAATACGTAGACCCAGAATTTGGTACGGGTTGCGTTAAGATCACTCCTGCCCATGATTTTAATGATTATGAGGTTTGGTCACGTCATAAACATATCACTGCGATTGCTGACTTACCACATAATGGCTTAATTAATATTTTTACCGTTGATGCCACTATTCGTAGCAATCAAGATGACGAAAACCTGATTCCTGCAGCCTATATCGGTTTGGATCGCTTCGAGGCGCGCAAACGCATTATTAGTGACCTTGAAAACCAGGGTTTACTCGAAAAAATTGTTGATCATAAATTAATGGTGCCGCGTGGCGACCGGACTGGAGCTGTGATTGAACCGTTTTTAACCAATCAATGGTATGTCAAAATCGCACCATTAGCGCAACCCGCCATTGAAGCCGTTGAAAATGGTTCGATTAAATTTGTACCTGATAATTGGAAGAACACCTATTTTGAATGGATGCGTAATATTCAGGATTGGTGTATCTCACGTCAAATCTGGTGGGGTCACCGTATTCCAGCCTGGTATGACGAACTCGGCAATACCTATGTTGGCACATCCGAACTAGCCATTCGTGAAAAACATGGACTGGCAGCTGATTACGTCTTATTTCAAGATGAGGATGTACTGGATACTTGGTTTTCATCGGCGCTGTGGCCATTTTCAACGCTAGGCTGGCCCGACAAAACACCTGAGTTAGCCCAATATTACCCCACCAGCGTGCTGGTCACGGGCTTTGACATTATTTTCTTCTGGGTAGCCCGGATGATCATGATGGGTTTGAAATTCCAGGGTGAAGTCCCGTTTAAAGAAGTCTATATACACGGTCTGGTACGCGATGCCGAAGGCCAAAAAATGTCTAAGTCTAAAGGCAATGTCTTAGATCCTATCGATATTATTGATGGCATTGATTTAGAAAGCCTGGTGGCAAAACGCATTTCTGGCATGATGCAACCGCACTTGGCCAAGAAAATTGAGCAGGCGACCCGTAAGCAATTTCCAGATGGCATTGCCTCATTTGGTACCGATGCCTTAAGGTTCACTTTTGCCTCATTAGCCTCAACCGGACGCGATATCCGTTTTGATTTAGCCAGAACTGAAGGTTATCGTAATTTCTGTAACAAACTATGGAATGCGGCACGATTTGTCCTCATGAACACTGAGGATCAGGATAATGGCTTAGGCTGTGCAGATTGTCACTATAGTCCAGCTGATATATGGATACGTTCTCGCCTGAATCAGGTAATTAATGAAACCAGTGATGCCATTGAGCAATATCGTTTTGATTTGGCGTCTTCAGCCATCTACGACTTTACCTGGAATGAGTACTGCGACTGGTATCTGGAACTTGCAAAGATCTCATTACAAAGTGATGATGAAAAACTGCAACGTGGTACACGTCAAACTCTGGTGACTGTCCTTGAGACTCTGCTAAGACTGGCTCATCCCATCATTCCATTTATTACTGAAGAAATTTGGCAACGTGTGGCGCCGCTTGCAGGCACTACTTCTGCCACCATAATGTTGCAACCCTATCCAGTCACTGACAGTTTAACTACTGCTGATGGTGCGCTTGCTGTGACCCAAATCAATTGGGTTATGGATTTTATTCTTGGTATACGCAGAATCCGTGGTGAAATGAATATTGCACCAGGTAAACCTTTGCAGGTTTTATTGCAGAATGGTAGTGAATTAGACCGTCAACACTATGACAAAACGCTGAACTATCTGCTCAAGTTAGGTCGTATTGAATCGATTGCATGGTTAGAATCTAACGACAACGCACCGGAATCTGCTATCGCTCTGGTCGGAGAACTTAAGATTCTCATTCCAATGAAAGGCTTAATTGATAAACAAGCTGAATTATCACGCTTAGAAAAAGAAATTCAGCGTATCGAAAAAGATCTACCACGTATCGAAGGTAAATTAAATAATCCCGCTTTTGTTGATAAAGCGCCTGAAGATGTCATCAGTAAAGAACGGGAAAAGCTGCTTGCACTACAATCCAGTTTAGATAATTTACGTGAGCAACACGCCAAAATTAGTCTGTTATAAAGTTGTAAAAGCCTGGATTGCCCGGCAATCCAGGTTTACTTATTAAGGTTTGGTTGCAGGTTGCTCAATGACGGCCTGAATTTTTTCTTCCTCACCCGTTACCAGACCTGACAAACACTCCACTATGCTTTCTGCATAATTTGCATGTGCATCTGCTAGACCCTTTGGTGATCCGAAGTCTGTGCGTAATTCATCCAAAGTTTTTTTAGGATCCGATGACTCCGTTAAGGTAATCATTTTTATATAGTTCTTGTAAGCCTGCATTCTGCGTGGGTCGCCTGGAAAAATTCCATCCATTTTCATCGCAGTTTTACTGGTCACACATTTGGTCATTTCTTCTGGATCGATTTTGTAATCTTTTATATCTTTTTCGATCTTCATTTTCTCAAGTACTACTTGCTCGAATTCTTGTTTTTCAGCACATCCAGTTAATGCAAAAACAATACTCAGCATCAATAAATATTTCATACCTTACCCTTTGGTTTAAGCTTTTTTAATCTTTAACATTCTATTTAACTCGGGTAAAAAAAACCCCCGCTATCTTTCGATAACGAGGGTTTTTCATCCTCATGCTTGACCTAAGCCAAGCACACCATCATTAGATGAAGGTTGGGATCAGAGGAGCGTCAACTGTTACCATTTGACGTGTACCTTTAGCATCCCAGAAGAACAACAGACCTGCGAAACGGCTATCTGGATCGTAGATCAAGTCAGCTAAACGATATACTTCCCAAGCAGCGTCAGAAGCAGTTACTTCAACAGTACGGCTTTCACCTGGAGCTAATGGGCTGTTATCGCTAACAGTCAGACCTTCTTCAGCCAACAAGTCATCAGGATAGTTTGTGTCATCTTCATGAACAGCTGGGTCTAAGAAACGAACACCAGCAGTTTCAAACTCACCTAAACGAACAGCTGAATCACCATTGTTAGTGATAGTCAGTGTCATGTTCATCGCACGACCTGGTACACGGTATGTAGCGTCTTCTACTTTAACTGAAACAGTTTGTTCAGGCATTTGGAAGGTTTTCATACCACGCAACAAACCAGCTTGCAATGGAGTAGTTACAGGATATTTGTCATTGGTTGAGCCCATAGAAGCAGCAACGATCACTACTGTACCCAGAGCAAATGCTAAACCAACTTTTTTATCGCCAGCAGAGATCAAAGTGTTAGCTTTGCCTGTGCTTACAGCGATGTGACGTGGAACGAACAATGGACGTTTGATCCAGAACAACAACCATGCGAACGCGATTGCGAACCATACAGCGTGCCAGAAATAAACGTTATCCAGAGCATAGCTTTCCAAGTCAATTGTTTGACCTGTCAAAGTAGTTACAGGGTTAACGAAGTCAGCCATTGAACCAGTAACAGTTACCCATTTACCTGGACCGATGATAGGACCACCACCTTGTACGTTCATCATTGAGTGAACGTGCCAGTCACCTGGACGACGTGCTTTCAACAATACTTTGAACTCATAAGTTTCACCCAGTTCCAGAGAAACTGAACGTGGAACCAATTGACCACCAATCCAAGAACCAGCACGGATAAATACTGGACCTGGGATACCGATGTTCAAGAAAGATACTTCTGGTTTATCAACAGTTTCTGGCCAGCCAGCAAATACTAAGAATTTACCGTGCAGAGTCATAGTATCGTTAACAGCCACTTCTTCTTTTGACCAGTGCAGGTCGAACCAGTGGATGGTACGCATACGCATGAACGCAGCCTGTGATTTTTCACCGTGAGCAGAAGCTGTTGGTGCGTAGAACATCGCAGCTGTCATGCTGATCAGCAGAGCAATGAACGACAGTTTTAAAACTCTGTCTTTAATTTTCATAATTTCCTCCTCTATTACTAGAGAATCTTGTAATTAAGATCTTCTGACAAATTAACCGCATTGTCAGTTCATTTATTATCAGATTTACAACTTAAGATGCGTCATCAGAGATGAAGTCGGTTTTCGCGAACCATCTGCCGAAGAAATGCCACAAGAAGTAGATAATGATAGAAACGAAACCAGAGAAGAACGCTGATACTGGAGCAACGTCTTTACCGAAGGTTCTTAAAGTACCTTTCTCTACCATACGGATGTACTCAGGTGTACCTGTTCTTACATAGTGGTAACCTTGTAAGTCAGCCAGAGTCATCATCATGCCGTTGTATTCAACAGGCACGTGCAGAGGAGCAATTACTGGCCAGTTGCCTGGATAGAACAACAAACCATAAGCCAAACCACCAACAACAGCAGTCAAAGTCATGCTGTTACCTAACATCAGGATAACGTCAAGAACGATAGCGCCTGGGATCAGGTTAGATGGGAAGCAAATGTTAACTGGGAAATATGTCCAACCCCAGAAGTTCAAGTAACGGTTGATCCACTCACCAATCATCAGAGCAACAACAGAAATGGTTGCGCCAACTGGTAAACGGTATCTCCACCACAAGCAAGCTTGAACAGCTGCAGGGAAAGTAATAGATACGATAGGTGCTACGGTTACCCACAGACGTCTATCTTTCCAGTCAGTCCAGAAATCCCAGTCACCGCCAGTCAACATATAGTGAATGTGGTAACCGCCCAGAACTGCTGTGAACAGTGTGAAAAGAATCATCCAGTCGAACGTACGGGAAACTTGTACCGCTTCCGCACGTGAACGTACAGCTGATTGAGATGCGCTCATTAGCTTACCTCCAAAAAATTAAAATTATATTTTTTTTACTTCACCCTTTATCTTGCCTCAACCGAGATTGAGGCAAGAAAGGAGATAGTATTTACTTTTAAAGATCAGCTAGAAATTAAGCTAAGTCTTTTTTCAGCAATTTTGTAATTGCCATTACTTCGGTGTTCACAACACCCATTACAGCCAGAGCAGCCCAACCAAAGAATACGAAACCGTAGTGCAATGGAGCAACGAACAACTCTTCCATAAACCAGAATGTGTGACCCCACTCATTCAAACCAACGTTTGGCAGAATCATGAAAGGACCGATAACAGCAATCAGATACATCAAGTGTAAACCTTCTTGGTATGTAGGCAGTCTTGTTTTTGCATACATGAAAGAAGCTGTACCAGTGATGATGTAGATTGGGTATGACAGGTAGAATTCGATGATGTGACTTGGTGTAAAGTCAGTATCACGAACGATAGTTTGGTGCCATGTACCGTCTTGCTCTGTGAAGTAAGAAGCGCCCCAGTAGATAGCCCAACCGTAGCATACCAACCATGTCCAGTGTGTGAAATGACGACGCAATTCTTCACGTGGAGTGATTGACATAACTTTACGATCACGTGTTTTCCAGATGTAGCCGTTGATACCTGCGAACAGGATAACTTCGACAACGATCTCGATGTACAACATGTTCATCCAGTATGTTTCGAACTCAGGTGCGAATGAGTCCAGACCAGCTGACCAGCCGTAAACGCCTTCGTACCAACGGATGAAAGAATAGAAAGCCAAGTAGAGCGCGATGCCGGCCCACAGGTTTCTTTGATTTAAAAGCGGTGCTTCCGCAGCATCAGCTTTAACTGATTCAGTTGTAGCAGCCATTTCTACCTCCTAAAAGATTTATTAAATTCCCAAACAAAATTTGGGAGCTCATTTTTTTCCCTAGTTAGCTCCTTAGCCGTTACCAGCTAAGGCCACTGCCGTCCATGGAAGCGGATCGCAGTCTACCAGTTCGGAAAACCTTGTCAAGACAATTTTGTTTTCTTTTACTGACAGCCAGACAATTCAATACCTGCGACAATTTGCCACAGTTTTTTCACTCTGGCAAATCGATTTGAAAACTTTATTTTTATGGCTATTTTGGGCGTGTCGCTTCGCCTTGCAAGTCCGTTTTTTAAGCGTTCTGATACAAATAACAGACCACATCTCCCGCCTTACTTTGTTTGATTAATTTCCAGTTTTTCGGGAGATTATCCAG
>RFQK01000077.1 GCA_009925045.1 Methylococcaceae bacterium | reverse complement strand
GAACCGCTAGCCGCGACAAAATAGGAAGGTGCTTTTTCAGCAAAATACTTAAGTGAACTAACGGCACGTTCACATTCGCCAATTTCATCTAATATCAGCAGATCGGTTTCTGGGTTGAACGCTTGATTGGTCAAAAGCTCAATGTTCATTAATAGCTCATCAGGTGATAGTGAGCCATCGAACGCTTCTTTGTAGACGGGATTTTCAAGAAAGTCGATACGAAGGATGTTGGCAAAGGTGGTACCAAACAACTCTTGCAGCAGATAGGTTTTACCTGTTTGTCTTGCGCCATCAATCAATAATGGCTTGCGCACAGGCTGTTTTTTCCATGCAATTAAGGCGTTGAGTAAGTCGCGCTGCATTGTCATTTCCCGCCAATTAAGATTGCTAACGGCCTATATTATAACTTAACTTACACTTTTACGCGCATAAAAGCGCGTAATATTACATTTTTATGCGCATTAAAGTGTAAATCAGTTCTGATTGAGTATTAAACAGCAATTGGTAACGGACATCTGCAAACCGATTTGGATGGGGAAAATAAAAAAGCCCTGTATTTACAAACCAATAACAGGGCCTTTAAGATATTCTTGTACGGGCAAAAAAACTATTCAATATTCTGGATCTGCTCACGCATTTGTTCAATTAACACTTTTAAATCAATGGATATCTGCGTCATTTCCCGATCGGCTGACTTAGAACCCAAGGTATTCGCTTCACGATTCATTTCCTGCATCAGAAAATCCAGTCGTCGGCCAATGGGTTCTGGTTGTTTTAAAGCGCGTTGCACTTCTGTGACATGGGTTTGCAGGCGATCTAATTCTTCATCGACATCAAGCTTTTGCGCCAGCAACACTAATTCCTGTTCGAGTCTGTCGTTATCCGGCTGAGCAACGACCTCTTCAATCCGCGCCAGCAATTTGCTTCGAACCAAATTTAATACCACTGGCAAACGTTCACGGGCACTGACTACTAATTGCAGAATTTTTTCACAGCGCTCATTAATCAAAATGGCTAATTGCGCCCCCTCTCGAACCCGGGTTTCCAGCATCTTGGTGATACTAGACTCCAGCAGATTGATAATATGCTCGCGCAATACCTCGCGATCGGTTTCAGTATCTTGTTGCACACCGGGAAAAGCCAAAACATCCAGTGCTGAAAATCCCAGTGGCGCTTGCATCAGCGCTTCAATCCGCTGAGTCGCATCCAATAATTTCTCCACCATGTCCTCATTCACAGCAAACGCCTGACCACCGTTTTGACGCTTATAACTCAGACAACATTCAATTTTGCCGCGTTTAAGCTTTTCGCCAATTAGACGTCGCACATCTGATTCGACAAAACGTAAGCGATCCGGAAGTTTTACGCTTAAATCGCTGTAACGGTGATTTACTGATCGTAATTCACACAAAATGCTCAGATTATCTACCACGATTTCGCCATCAGCGAAGGCGGTCATACTTTTTATCATAAAGATCCTATGGATTATTCGCGAACGGGTCGTTTTTCCAGCTTACGTTGCAAGGTACGGCGGTGCATATTCAGTGCCCGGGCAGCGGCAGAAATATTGCCATCATGTTGCATTAACACTTTTTGCAAATGCTCCCACTCCAGTCTTTTAACTGACAAGGGACTATCACTGATGACAACCGAGGTATCGCCTTCGTTTTTGTGGAGGGCATTGACGATTTCATCGGCATTGGCGGGCTTGGTCAGATAATGAATTGCGCCCAGTTTAATGGCTTCCACCGCAGTAGCGATACTGGCAAAACCAGTCAACATCACAATCTGAGTATTAGAATCCAGTTCTATCAGTTTTTTAACCATCTCCAGACCGGATTCCAGTCCAATGCGCAAATCAATCACCGCATATTCTGGATCCGTTTCTTCAGCCAGACGAATGCCGGTAGCAATATCATTGGCAACTGAAACCAAAAAATTGCGCTTTTCTAGAGCCGTTTTTAATACCGAACAAAAAGTGACGTCATCGTCGACTAAAAGTAAATTGGGTTTATCCGTTAATGTCGTCATCTTCCAGTGTCTCCGAATCGATTAACAGCGGCAAACTGATTTCCACGCATGCACCGCCTTCTGACAAATTGTTAAATTCTATCTTGCCGCCTAAGCGCTTAATAGTGGTATAGGTTAAAAACAAGCCTACGCCCATCCCTTTACTGCTTTTAACTGGCTGATGTCCAGCAAAATCAATGAATTCCGCAGGCAAACCGGGACCGTAATCACGTACTTTAATCAACAACATGCTGCTGTTCCAGTTTGCGTGAAACTCAATACCTTGTTCAATCTGGGTAGCTTCGGCAGCATTGTTCAAAATATTGATGATGGCATGGGTAACGGTGCGTTCGGCAATGATTTGTGCCTGCATATTCACTTCGGGGGTAATGAATAATTTCAGTTTGGTTGAGGCTTTATGGGTTCGCCACTGATTCAACACTTCATCGATATATTCACTGACTAGCATTACCTTACCCGATTCAGCTCGCATTTCCCCGGCAGAAGCGGACATCACTGACAATGCTTGTTTACAGCGATCAATTTGTTGCTGAAGAATTGCCAGTTTCTGTCGTACTTCTGGAAACTCCTCAGCCGGGACCTCATCGGTCATTTCATGCACCAAAATAGCAATCGTACCTAATGGCGTACCCATATCATGGGCGGCACTGGCGGCCAGGGTTCCGAGTGAAACCACTCTGTCATCCCGTAAAGCACTTTCACGAGCATCGGCCAGATTACGTTCACGTTCTTTTAAAGTCTTAGCTAAGGCAACCACGAAAAATGCCACTAGACCAGCACTGAATACAAAACCAAACCACATGCCAAACACGTGTAAATTGAAATAGCGGCGATCGGCAATTAAATGCATCTGTTCCATCATCTCTTCTGACATGCCCATCATGTCGGAATGCGACATATGAGGTTCAATCGCGGGCAATGGCACATTAAAGGTGATTAACATGGTGTAAATACTGGAGGTGATAATCACCATGTTCCAGGCATAAGCCTGAGGCAGCATGATAGCCGTCACAATCAGTGGCAATAAGAACACCCAGATAATCGGATTAGAGGCGCCACCGGTCAGATACAACATATAAGCCAAAACCAGTACATCCATACAAATCTGAGAAAAAATCTCATGTTCGGTGACTTCTTCTTTGGTTCTCAGCCTGAGCCAGGTGTACAAATTAAGGATGGAAATCGCAAAAATACCTAGCCAGATTTGGTTTTCTGGTAAAGAAACCCCCATCATATTGACCACTACAAACACCGTTACCATTACGGTAAACAGCATGAGGTTGCGGAGGATGTAAAGCCATTTCAGGTTTTCCCGAATCGAGATCTCAGCTTTGGGTAATATATGGGATAACATCATTGATCGTCATCTTGAGCAAATAATCAAGCGCTATAGTAAACCGAGATAAGCCCTCTGTCTGCTGATTATCATGATTCACGCTTATAATAAGATCTGGTTTTTACATTACTCGCACTATGTCCTCTGTTTTTTTACCTGCATCAGCTTTACCTCAACCGCAATCGACTGAAATTATCTGGGGTGGTCTTAACGGATGCGCTGATTCGCTGGCACTCGCGGAATTAATTCGTCATCGCCAAGGCTTGGTGGTCATAGTCACGCTAGATACCCATACGGCCCTGCGCCTTGAACACGAACTACGCTTCTTTCTCAATCAGGATGCCAATGTATTGCATTTTCCTGACTGGGAAACCCTGCCGTATGATGTATTTTCGCCGTTACCTGAAATCGTTTCCGAACGCTTACGCACTCTGGTACTACTACCCGAAATTCGCTCCGGTGCATTAATCGTTTCAGTTGCCAGTCTGATGCATAGACTGGCTCCCCGCGCCCACTGTTTAGCCCACAGTTTTGCTGTGGAAGTCGGCAGTCAGTTCAGTCTGGACCTCAATCGCATTAAATTAGAAGCGGTGGGTTATCAATGTGTCTCTCAGGTTTACCAGCACGGTGAATTTGCCGTACGCGGCTCTATCATCGACGTCTTCCCAATGGGTAGCAAGCAACCCTATCGCATTGAGTTATTCGATGACGAAGTTGAGTCAATACGCAGCTTTGATCCCGAAAGCCAGATGTCACTGGAAAAACTGAACCAGATAGCCTTGTATCCAGCACGTGAATTTCCATTCACCGATGAAGCTATCAAACGTTTCCGACAAAATTTCCGTGAACATTTTCCCAATGCTTCGCCTAAAAATCCTTTGTATCTGGATGTTTCTAAACAAATAGCACCCGCCGGTATTGAATACTACATGCCGCTATTTGTAGAACAGACCGAGGCCTTGTTTGATTATTTGCCCAAAGATGCCTTAGTAGTACTCCCAGCTGATTATGAAAAGCAGGCTCAGGCCTTTAGTGATGACACTGAGCAACGTTATCAAATGCGCAAATACTCGGCTGACCGGCCTTTATTAGCGCCCACCGAGTTATTCTTATCCAGCGATGAATTACTCAAGCACACGCAAAACTATAGCAGGGTGATTTTGGATGAAAAACATCCTCAGGCCATTGCCGTTCTGAACACTTCAGCTTTAGCCACTGTGGCTATCGACAATCGTCTGAAAGAACCCACTCAAGCTTTACGCCAGTTCATGAACGGCTTCAGCGGGAAAGTGCTATTCGTGGCTGAAACCGCCGGGCATAGGGAAGGTTTACTGGATAGGCTTAAACCGGCCAAAATCCGGCCAGCACTGATGAATAGCTGGCAGGAGTTCTTGGACAGCAGCCAGCCGGTCTCCATCGTTGTCGCCCCCATGGATCACGGTTTATTACTCAAAGATCCTGCCCTGGCCGTCATCACCGAAAGCCAGCTGAACGGTGAAAAAATTCAACAACGTCGCCGTCGTCGCCAGTCCAGCAGTCGTGATCTGGAAAACATTTTTAATAACCTGAATGAGCTGACCATCGGTTCACCTGTGGTTCATCAAGAACATGGGGTCGGACGCTACTGTGGTTTACAAACCTTGAGTGTAGGCGGAATCGAAGCTGAATTTTTAATGCTGGAATACGCTAATCAGGACAAACTCTATGTACCGGTTTCATCCCTGCATCTGATCGGCCGATACAGTGGCATGAGCGCCGAAAACGCCCCTTTGCATAAACTGGGCGGCGAACAATGGAGCAAGGCCAAGAAAAAAGCCATGGAACGGGCTCGCGACGTCGCGGCGGAATTACTGGACATTCATGCCCGCCGTGCTGCGCATCAGGGTTACGCTTTCGGTTTGGCCGACGCCGATTACCAGGCCTTCGCTGGCGCATTCCCTTTTGAAGAAACCCCAGACCAGCTTAGCGCGATTGAAGCCATTATCACCGACATGACCCAAACTCAACCGATGGATCGTGTGGTGTGTGGCGACGTAGGCTTTGGAAAAACCGAAGTCGCGATGCGGGCGGCTTTTATAGCTGTACAAAGTGGCAAACAAGTCGCTGTTTTGGTTCCAACGACCTTACTAGCTCAACAGCATTATCAAAATTTCCGTGACCGTTTTGCCGACTGGCCGGTTCGGATTGAAGTCTTATCACGATTTGTAAGCCCTAAACAGCAAAAAACCATTACCGATGATCTGGCTGAGGCTAAAGTCGATATTATCATCGGCACCCACAAGCTACTGTCCAAAGAAATGCAGTACAAAGCACTGGGCTTGGTAATTATTGATGAAGAACACCGTTTTGGGGTTAACCAAAAAGAACACTTCAAAAAATTACGCCATGAACTGGACTTACTGACCCTGACCGCCACTCCTATTCCCAGGACCTTAAACATGGCAATGGCCGGTCTGCGTGATATTTCTATCATTGCTACACCACCTAGCAATCGTCACGCGATTAAAACCTTTGTCAGCGAGTGGATAGATTCACAAATTCAGGAAGCCTGCCAGCGGGAAATCAAGCGCGGTGGCCAGGTGTTTTTCCTGCACAATGATGTCAAAACCATGGAAAAAATGGCCCTCGAACTGGAAAAACTGGTGCCTGAAGCCAGAATTCAGATCGCCCATGGTCAGATGGCAGAACGGCAACTTGAACAAATCATGCTGGACTTTTACCACCAGCGTTTCAACGTCTTGATCAGCACGACTATTATTGAAAGCGGTATCGATATTCCGACAGCGAATACCATCATTATTAACCGCGCCGATAAACTTGGGTTGGCGCAGTTACATCAGCTGCGTGGCCGGGTAGGTCGTTCTCACCACCGAGCCTATGCCTATTGCATTGTTCCCCCCAAAGCACTGATGTCGACTGACGCCATCAAACGTCTCGATGCCTTTGAGAGTTCAGGTGAACTAGGCGCCGGCTTTATGCTGTCATCACACGATATGGAAATCCGCGGCGCTGGGGAGTTACTCGGCGATGAGCAAAGCGGACAAATTCAGGAAATCGGCTTCACTTTGTATAGCGAACTTCTCGAACGGGCGATTAAAGCTTTGCAATCCGGCAAGCAACCTGAACTGGATACGCCTTTTGATTCTGGACCGGAAGTCGATTTACAAACCGCTGCCTTAATTCCGGAAGATTATTTACCCGATATCCATGCCCGACTGGTGCTTTACAAACGCATCGCCAATGCCGAAAACCACGAAGATTTACGGGCACTAAAAGTCGAAATGATTGATCGTTTCGGCTTATTGCCTGATCAAGTCAAAGCCTTGTTCACTGTCACTGAACTGAAACAACAAGCCGCTCATCTGGGTATTAAAAAGATTGAAGCACATGCCGCTGGCGGGCGTCTGGTCTTTGGTCAACATCCTAATATTGACACCGCGGAATTAATTAAACTGATTCAGACTCAAGCCAGTGTCTATAAGTTTGATGGCTCGGAGAAATTACGCTTTGTGAAGAACTTGGCGGATTTAGAGGCTAAGACTGAGTTTTTGCAGGGCTTATTAAAGCAACTCAGTCTTCAATCTTGATGGCATTCACCCCGGCCCCAAAGCCGGGGTGGGTATTTTATTAACGACCTAATACTTCATCACGAACACTTTCAACCAGACCAGCCGCTTCGGCAATTAATTCCGCCGGCACGTTCAGTTCGGTCAAAGTAGCGCCCAGATGCTCAACCACTGCATCAAAATGCGAATCATTCAGGCCTTTTTTAACCAGTTTCGCATGTCCATCACGCAAAGAAC
>RFQK01000076.1 GCA_009925045.1 Methylococcaceae bacterium | reverse complement strand
AGAGGCCAACCGAATTGCACCGTTTTAATATCTTCGCCAATCGTTTTTTTGTCAATTTATGAGCTCAATCGGGTGGAATTGTTGCGGGATGTCTTTATCTGGGCTTACGAAAGATCATGCCAACAATATGTCGCAGTCCATCAACACTTAGTGCCGCCTGATACTTTTCGACTCCGTTACCGATTGCAGTTGAGTGACACAATTGCAACCCTAATCAAATCTGGCAAATCGGCAACTGTTGAGAATATTTGTCTAATAATCCCCGATTTGGTTGATGCAGAAGATCGTGATCGATTTGTTGAATTGATCATTATGGAGTTTAAAACACTGCATGCGGGCAATGTGGTGCGTTGAGGCCTATGTCTGCTTAAGAGATTAAATCTATTGGTAAGGCATCAAGAATAAATTCGATTTTGAAGCCATAATGCTACATTAACCAAAGCCACCATCACAGGTACCTCGATCAATGGTCCAATGACCGCCGCAAAGGCGGCACCGCTATTGATCCCGAATACCGCCACCGAGACAGCGATTGCTAGTTCGAAATTGTTGCTGGCCGCTGTAAATGCCAGCGTGGTAGTTTGACCGTAATCTGCGCCAATCAATTTGCCCATTATGAAGCTGACTAAGAACATGATCACAAAATAGAATAATAACGGCACAGCAATATGCAACACGTCCAATGGCAACTGCACAATCAGTTCGCCTTTAAGTGAAAACATCACCACAATCGTAAACAGCAAGGCCATCAAGGTCATGGGGCTGATTTTCGGGACAAACTGCTGCTGATACCAAACCTTGCCTTTGGCTTTCACCAACACCCATCGTGTAGTGAAACCGGCAATGAATGGTATGCCCAGGTAAATAAACACGCTCTTGGCAATATCGATTATGGTTACGGTCACTAGGCTGCCTTGCAAGCCAAACAATGGCGGCAATACGGTTACAAAAACCCAAGCATAGATACTGAAAAACAGCACTTGAAACACACTATTAAATGCTACCAAAGCGGCACAGTATTGGTTGTCTCCGCGTGCCAGTTCATTCCAGACGATCACCATGGCAATACAGCGAGCTAGACCGATCATAATCAAACCGGTCATGTATTCTGGATAATCGCGCAAAAACACAATGGCCAATCCAAACATCAGTATTGGCCCAATGATCCAGTTCTGAACCAGCGACAACCCTAATACTCGCCAGTTGCGAAACACATCGCCCAACCCTTCGTATTGCACCTTGGCTAGCGGTGGATACATCATCAGGATCAGCCCAATCGCGATCGGAATATTGGTCGTGCCGACCGAAACTGCGTTGTTGAATTGATTGATCTGATCGGGTAACGAGAATCCCACACCAACCCCAATCAACATGGCAATAAAAATCCATAGCGTCAAAAAACGATCTAGAAACGATAATCGCGGATTCGGGCAAAGCGGCTGATTCATGGTGAACACTCAGATAAAAAATCAGGATGGGCAGCAGTTTGACGATGGACTGCAACAGGAGTCGTTCTGAACAGAAGGTAAACCGGAATTCTTGCCAAATGTCGGAATGCTTTTTAGCGAATGGAAGGCTTCCCAGGGGATGCCTTGCGGGTCCACCGTCCAGTATTTATCAGACTCGGCATAGCAACAGGCCGATTGCTTCTGCTCGATCATCGGTAATGCCGCACCCTTTAAAATCTGCTGCACATCCTCCAATTCAGATTCCGATTCGACCTGAATCCCTAGATGATCCAGTCCGGCTTGTCGATTCCGGCTGGAAATCGCGAAATTGATGCGTGGGTCGTTGAGCATCCATTTCGCGTAGTCGTCATAAATCACGCTGGGTTCAGTTCCGAATAAGGCGCTGTAGAAAGCGATGTTTTGCTGTAAGTCCTCGACGGCGAGGTGGATATGAAAACGTTTCATCGTCATAGCTTTTGGCTTGGTTAAGGCAATAGGGTGCCGATACGATCCATCTCTGCTTTAAGGTGTTCAGGATTTTTTTTCAATTGTTCAAGCGGTAAGGCGAGAAACTGTTCGATGCGGTAAAGCAAAATGCCGTAGGCTGTTTCAAAAGCTACTTTGATTTCTTCTGTGGTGCCTTCAACATGCGCAGGGTCTTCAACCCCCCAATGACTGCGCAAGACAGGGCCGAGATAAGCTGGGCACGTCTCATTGGCGGCGTTACCACACACGCTAATCACAACATCCGGTATCGCTGGCAAATCATTCCAGGACTTGCTGTAGTAACCAGCAGTCGAAATGCCTTTTTCTTCCAGTAACGCCACTGCATCACTGTTGAGTCTGCCAATGGGTTTACTGCCTGCGCTAATGGCATGCCATCCTTCTGGAGCCAGGTGATTGAAAATCGCCTCACCCATCAGTGATCGGCATGAGTTGCCAGTACAAAGAAACAAAACATTCATAGTGTAATCATCCATTAAAAGATCAATCAGTCGAAGCGCAAGTCACTTCCGAAGTATCGAAACAGCAATCAGGCTGACCTGCGCAGCACTCTGCGGTCAGATAATCGATTAACGATTGCATCACGCTTAGATTGGCCCGATAACGTTGAAAGCGTCCTTCTTGCGTCACCGTGACTAAACCCGCATAGGCCATGGCTTTCAGATGAAACGACAAATTGGTGGGCGGCACCGCTAGAGCATTAGCAATTTCACCGACAACTAGGCCATTCGGTGTATGTTTAACCAGTAAGCGGAAAACCTCCAGGCGTACGCCTGAAGCCAGAGATTCAAATAGGGTAGTGGCAAGCTCTTTATTCATAGAGCAATTATACAATAACTATTGAACTAACAGAATAAGAACTTCACTTCGATGATAGTCGACTATCTGCTCTCAAGCAGGCATTGAGCATTAGATCTAAGTATGATCAGGAATATCGGGTTTCCCAACCCCTACCTCTCTTGCCACCCCAACATGATGTAGTTAGGTTCACTTAAACAAGCCAGGTTGCTGGGTATTATTAACGGACATCAGTAACGATTTGAAAAGCTTAATCGCTTCTTTTAAAGAAGCCTCAGCAGCGACGGCATCACCGTTCTTAAGTTCACGACGGGCATTATTCAGTGCGTTGGCGCCGCGTTCTTTTTTTGCTTCAACCGAACACCTGCCCAAGATGTCGCTGGCCGAGCTTCGCGTGGCGTCAACATAGTTTAGAGCCTGATCCAGCTTGTTATCCGTCACTGCTTTTAGTGCCGCCTCAAGGTTTACGATAGCATCACCCGTTGCTTCCGTGGTTAACGCCATCTGAGTTTCTGTCACTGCTGCAACGGGATTCGTAACACTCATAAACAGCACTAACAACCCGATAAACCCGTATTTTTCAAATCTGATGGTCATGTTCTTACCTTCTGCGTTATTTTCAAGCTTAGACATAACAGGCTTAACATCCAGCATGGACGATGGCAATGCTCGCCCTCTAAACCCTTACTTCTTACTCAGCTTTTTCTCAGCGGCATCTATCTGCTGGTTTAGTGACTCAACCAGTTTTTGATGTTCGGCCTGCTGACGATTGGCAGATTCGGCGACTATTGTGTTATCGGCATTAGCCTCTTTCACCAGGCATTCGAAATACACTTTAACCTTGCTCTGCCAGTCATTGATTTGATTCATGGCGGCGTTGAAGGCCTTAACATCGCTATCCGGAATAAGCGGAGCGACAGGTTTTTCACCGCAATTTACCGGTGACCAAATACCTTGATTAATTGTTCCGGCTTCTGCAGAAGACAATACCGCAGACAATATCAAGACTAGCCATGCTTGGTTTTTTTTCATGATTGACCTCCTATCATGGTGTGAATACTGCTTTTAATTTTTGCTGTTACAACCGCCATTGACGGATGAATGACTGATAAAACTCCGGCTGTGTAACCAGGGCTCCTCGCTGGGTTAATATCGCGGAAGCAAATACCTGCGCCCTCTCCATGATGATCTCATAGGGCCAGTCATTGATTAAACCGAGCAGACAAATAGCTGAAAATGCATCTCCTGCCCCCACGGTATCGACTATTTTAGACGCCGCCTGAGGGCTTGCCTTAAAAATCTTGCCGTCAGCGGTATGGAGTTGGGCGCCATCAGCCCCTTGGGTTAGGAGAATCGCGCTAAGACCAAACGTTTCAAACAAACTTTGTAGCTGATCCTGAATATTGGCCCCTGCAGGCTGGAGTTGTGCAAGTTCATCTTGGTTTAATTTCAGCCAATCAACCCCGTGGAGCAAAGCTTGCAATTGCTGCTGACTCCACCAAGGAGCTCGTAGGTTAACATCGAAGAAAATTTTACCCGGATAGCTTGGTCGCCATTGCAGGAAACCCTCCATAGCAGAGGCATGACGCAAGGCTAAACTCCCGTGGTAAAGCCATTCCGACTGAGGCGGCGTCAGTAAGGAGAAATCAATATAATCATAGGCCTGATTATCCAGAATACTGTATTGCGGTTCGCCCTCAAGCAAGGTGATTGCCACACGACCGGTCGGATAAACTGGATCGCGCTGCAAGCATTCGCTGTTCATCCCCCAAGCGTGGATAGCATTCTGGACTTTGTTACCGGACGAATCTTGACCGATGCGACTCATCAAGATAACTGGCTGCTGAAAAGCCTGCAAATGCCAGGCTACATTGAAGGGGGCGCCACCTAAAACCTCAACACCATCGGCAAAGCTGTCAAATAAGACTTCACCTAAAACTGCAATCTTAGGTGAAGACATGGCCTAACGCAGCCAGCCTTTGCGGCGGAAAAACAGATAGGGAATCAGCACTGAAAATACCATTAAGCCCAGTGCAAATGAATAACCGTGTTCCCAAAGCAATTCGGGCATGAACTCGAAATTCATACCATAAATACTGGCGATTAAAGTTGGCGGTAATAAGGCAACGGAAGCAACCGAGAAAATCTTAATGACTTTATTTTGGTTAATATTAATGAAACCGACCGTGGCATCCATTAAGAAGTTGATTTTGTCGAACAAAAACGCGGTATGACTATTCAAAGACTCGATGTCGCGGAGAATTTGTTGCGCGTCCTCAAGTTGAGTCGGGGTCAACAGCTTACGACGCAGTAAAAAAGACACTGCTCTTTGCGTATCCAGCATATTTCGACGAATACGGCCGTTCAAATCCTCTTCTTCAGCAATATCAGCCAGGGTTCTGGCCGCTTCTTCGTCGGTCATGGTTTGGCTAAGCACCTTTCGACTCACTGTTTCCAGTTCGGTATAGATATTTTCCAGGGAGTCAGCTGAATATTCGGCCTCAGCACTGTATAAATCTAACAACATGTCTCGACTGTCAGAAACGAATCCGGGCTGGGTTCTGGCACGTAATCGTTGCAGTCGGAATACCGGTAATTCTTCTGCACGCACCGAAAACAAGGTATCACCGCGCAGCACAAAAGCCACAGGTACGCTGCGAGCATTACCTTCGCGGTCTAGCAGAAAATCTGAATGGATATGAATTTCATCCTGGTCTTGTTCGACGTAAAAACGCGCACTCGCCTCTAAGTCTGTCAACTCAGTGGGATCAGGCAGATCCAATCCATAGTGTTGGCCAATCAGCACCCTTTGAGCTTTACTCGGTGCTAACAGATCCACCCAGATTGGTTTTATTTTTTTTAGATCTTCACGACAGGTAATATTGACTTTAGACAGTAAGCCGTTGACCAGTTCATAGGCATTGATATGACCGTCACCACAATGTGGTTCCCGATCTCCCACTAAGGACTCACGCAGTGTGTCTGAGATTTCCCATAAAACGTCATCTTGTCGCGATTCGGTGATTTGTTCCCAGACGATTTGGGCGTCTTCCAGACTCAGAGCCGTCAAAATACTGCCCACTTCTGCAGAGGACAGTCTTTTAAGTAGCGTATGTAACTCGACCATATGCTGCTTATGCACCAAAGACGTCACTAATTTGCGACGCTTCATAGGCTGGTGTTCACCCTAAGGCTTTGCCAGGCAGATAATCAATGATTTTAAATGATTATCGTTAGTTCAGCTTAGGAAAAAACCTAAAAAACAATTATTTCACGGGTTCCACAGGTTTTTCGCTTGCTTCAGATGCATTCTGTTCAGCCGCAGTCACTGGAGCTGAATCAACCACTTTGATTAACCAGCCGTCTTGTCCCAAACAATCACCTTCTTCAGCGCGGGCATTGACAGTAATACGCACAAAGCCGTCTCTTAAATTAGCGGGTAATTTGGCTTTGGCAGAAATATAGGTTTTACGGTTTACCACTTCTAGGGCAACCGGTTCGCCGTGTGCCTCAGCGCTTATGCTGGTAAGAGCCGCACCTCTAGATACATGGAAACTTAGCTCAGATTCAGGGGCCACCTCAGCTTTGTGAGCCGGTACAAAATCTCTGAATTTAGGTTTTTTACATTCCTTAGGCTCTTCCTCATTCGGTTTCACTGCCATTGCCTGACCGGCAAAAGCCAGTGTGACAACTAAAAACAAGGATTTAAGATGAAGTACTCTTAGCATGGGCGACCTCTTGATTGTTATTGTAATTAGGGATACCTACCTCACTTTACCAGTTTTATTTGACATTTCAACGCCGAACATACATTTGCGAATAACTGCTGGTCCTTTACTATTTAGACCATGTATCATTAACCGTTTGTAACGAGATAGCTTTAGTCAATGAGCATGAATATCAGGGGCACTACCATCCTCTCAGTACGGCGGGGCGATAAGGTTGTTATTGGCGGCGATGGCCAAGTCACACTGGGCAATACGGTGATGAAAGGTAATGCTCGCAAAGTTCGTCGCTTATATCATGACCAAGTGATAGCCGGTTTTGCGGGTGCAACTGCTGACGCCTTTACGCTGTTTGAGCTGTTTGAAGCCAAACTGGAAAAACATAGAGGTAATCTAACCCGTGCGGCCGTGGATATGGCGAAGGATTGGCGCACTGACCGAGCCTTACGCAAAATGGAAGCAATGCTGATTATCGCTGACGCTAAAACCTCTTTGATTATTTCTGGGAATGGTGATGTCATCGAACCTGAACACGATTTTATGGCAATTGGCTCAGGCGGACCGTTTGCTCAAAGCGCAGCCAGAGCTTTATTGGAGAACACGGATTTAAGCGCTCGGGAGATTGTTGAAAAATCCTTGAACATAGCGGCGGAAATTTGTATTTACACCAACCATAATTTACGTATCGAAGAATTAGACGCGCAACCGCAAGAGTAAAACCATGAGTCAAATGACCCCTCGCGAAATTGTCAGCGAACT
>RFQK01000075.1 GCA_009925045.1 Methylococcaceae bacterium | reverse complement strand
ATGAGGTATTAGTCATTGATCAGAAAAATTGGCAATTAGTGCAAAGGATTCCTGTCGCTGGTCAGCCGGTGTTTGTGATGTCCAGGCCAGATGGACGCCAGGTCTGGGTGAATTTTGCTTTTCCGGATAACCACAAAGTACAGGTGATTGACGTTAAAGACTTGGCCGTCATCAAAACCCTGGAGCCAGGTAAAGCCGTGCTGCACATGGAATTCACGCCACGCGGCGAAGCGGTCTGGATGGCGGTGCGCGATGATGATAAGGTTAAAGTCTATGCTACCGAAACCTTGGAACCGACCGCTGAATTACCGGCGCATAAACCCAGTGGCATATTTTTTAGTCACCGTGCGCATAAATTGGGTCTTTGAGTGTTAACAGCGCTGGAAAAACAATTGCTGAATGATTATCAGCAGGAGTTTCCACTCACTGAAAGACCGTTTTTGCAAATAGCTGAAGCATTGTCGACCCGGGAAGAAGTGGTGATTAAGGCTTATCAACAATTCGCCGATCAACAAATTATCAGTCGCATTGGGCCGGTGATCACACCGAATCATTTAGGTGCGAGTGCCTTAGTCGCCATGGCCGTGAATGAGGAGGATTTGGAAACAGTGGCGGATTTGGTGAGTAGTTACCCAAATGTCAATCACAATTATGAACGTGAGAATGCCGTTAATCTCTGGTTTGTGTTGATGGCTGAAGATGAAAGCCGTTTGCTTGATTTAGTTGCTGAAATTGAACAGCGTTCTGGGTATAACGCTATGCGTTTGCCTATGCTGGCTGATTTTTATATTAATCTGGGTTTTCAACTGGAATGGAATGATGCTGAGTTTGGATGAGCACATTTTGTTGGCGGTGCAGAACGGTTTACCGATTTGCTCAAGACCCTATCAAGCAATTGCCGATGAGTTGCTGATTAGTGAAGCCCAATTGCTAGAACGGTTGCAGGCGCTTCGTCAACAAGGTGTAATCAAACGTTGGGGCGTTATTGTTAAACATCGACCCTTGGGCTACAAGGCTAATGCGATGATTGTTGTGAATGTACCGGATGAACGGGTGGTTGAATTGGGCAAAAAGCTCAGTGCTGAACCGGTCGTTAATCTGTGTTATCAGCGTCCCCGTCAAGGTGAACGTTGGCCCTACAACCTTTATTGTATGATCCACGGTAAAGATCGTGCCATGGTAGAAGCACATTGGCAGAGGCTGCAGCAGCAGTGTGGTCTAGGGGATTTTATGAGTGAAATACTATTCAGCCGTCGCTGTTTTAAACAACGAGGTGCCTGGTACCCAGGGGGACAGTCGTTGCATGGATGAGTTGGACAAACGCATCATTAATCAGCTACAACAAGGTTTTCCAATTTGTGAGCAGCCTTATGCGCAAGTGGCTGCATCATTAGGTATTCCGGTTGCTGAATTATTGCAGCGCTTACAGAGTTTGCTCGATAGCGGTGTCTTAAGTCGTTTCGGACCTTTGTTCCATGCTGAGCAAATGGGCGGGGCTTTAACACTGGCCGCTCTACAGGTACCGGAGTCACGTTTTGAGGAAGTAAGTGAACTGGTGAATGCTTTTCCCGAAGTGGCGCATAATTATGCCCGTGACCATAGTTTGAATATGTGGTTTGTGGTGGCAACCGAACGTCCGGAACAAGTGGCTGCCGTCTTATCGGCCATTGAGGCCAAAACGGGTTTAAAAGTCTTAAATATGCCAAAAATCCGCGAATATTATGTCGGTTTACAACTGGAAGCCTGATGATGGAATTAGATGTCATTGACCGTCAGTTGATTGTCCTGACGCAGAACGGCTTACCCCTCACAGATCAGCCGTATCATCAGCTGGCGGAACAACTAGCAATCAGTGCAGATGAAGTGATGCAACGTTTTCGAAGCATGCAAGATCAGGGGGTGATTCGTCGTATCGCTGCGGTTCCCAATCACTATAAACTGGGTTATGGCTTTAATGGTATGACAGTCTGGGATGTCGAAGATGCAGTGGTTGATCAGTTGGGAGAATTGGTTGCGGCACTGCCTTTTGTGAGTCATTGTTATCAGCGGCCCCGACATTTGCCTGACTGGCCTTATAACTTGTTTGCCATGATTCATGCTAAAACTGCCGCGGATGCGGATACCCAGATTCTAAGAGTAGGGGAAGTGCTTGAGGGTCATGTGCGTAGTCATCAGGTTTTGTATAGCAGTCGGATTTTGAAAAAGACCGGTTTGCGGATTGCGAGTTAAGCAATGTTTCGTTTAAGCCAATATATGCATGAACTGGCGCATCCCAAGCCCTTGGCTCCCGCCCGCCGACCCTCGGGGCCGGTGGTGATCTGGAATTTGATCCGTCGCTGTAATTTAACGTGTAAGCATTGCTATACCACCTCGGCGGATATTGATTTTCCGGGTGAATTGAGTACGCCTGAAATTTACGCTGTCATGGATGACTTAAAACAGTTTAAAGTGCCGGTGCTGATTCTGTCGGGTGGTGAACCTTTGTTGCACCCGGATATTTTTGCAATTTCCCGTCGCGCCAAACAGCTAGGCTTTTATGTGGCCTTATCCTCCAATGGCACGCTGATTACGCCCGATAACATTGCTGAAATTGCCTCAATTGGCTATCAATATATTGGGGTGAGTCTGGATGGTTTGCAGCAAGCACATGACCAATTTCGCCAGAAACCCGGTTCATTTGCAGCCTCCATAGCCGGTATTCGCTTATTACGAGAACATGGTATTAAGGCCGGAATACGCTTTACTCTGACGCAAGAGAATGCCCATGATTTTGCCGCCTTACTCGATTTGATGGATGCTGAGGACATCGATAAGTTTTATTTGTCGCATCTTAATTATGGCGGTCGTGGCAATCGTAATCGTGAAAATGATGCGGAACATCGTCTGACCCGCGAGGTGATGGATTGTCAATGTGGCGAATATCGATAATCTCGGCAATGTTCACCCTGATACTTTTTGGTGGCATTACAATCTGGGGAGTGTCCGAGACAGGCCTTTTTCAGAAATCTGGCAAGATCAAACCGATCCTTTGATGGCGGGTTTAAAGTCTTCACCAAGACCCCTGAAAGGTCGATGTGGTGACTGTGCTTATCAAAGCATCTGTAACGGCAATACCCGTGTGCGCGCCCATCAATTAACAGGTGATTTTTGGGCCGAAGACCCGGGGTGTTATCTGATCTAAATAAAGGGGCCAGGCTCATTTTTAATTAATTGAGCCTGGCCCCTTTATGCTTGTTTATTTGATGTCCAGGACGTCTTGCATGTCGTAGCAGCCGGGTTGTTTTTGGGCTAGCCAGATGGCCGCTCGGACGGCGCCGTTAGCGAAAGTCATACGACTGGTGGCTTTATGGGTGATTTCGACACGTTCGCCTTCATCGGCAAACATAACCGTATGTTCACCGACAATGTCACCGGCACGAATGGTTGAAAAACCAATGGTGGTTCTATCGCGGGCGCCGGTGTCGCCTTCACGGCCATAGATGGCACAATCTTTTAAATCCCGACCCAGCGCAGCAGCAACGACTTCTCCCATACGCAGAGCTGTCCCAGATGGGGCGTCGACCTTGTGTCGGTGGTGGGCTTCGATGACTTCGATGTCAGTATAAGAGCCCATGACTTTTGCAGTGATTTCCAGCAATTTTAACGACAAATTAACACCTACGCTGAAGTTGGGTGCCAGTACCAGACCAATATCAGAAGCAGTCTGCTGTATGAGTTGTTTTTGTGTTTCACTATAACCGGTGGTGCCGATGACAACCGGTTTACCTGCAGCGCGGCAAGTAGCAATGTAGTCCAGTGAAGCGTCAGGACGCGTGAAGTCGATTAAGACATCAAACGCATCAAGCTTGTCACTCAGGTTGTCGGTGACAGTCACGCCTAAAGTCGCGATGCCAGCCAGTTCACCGGCATCACGACCAATAGCCAGGCTGCCTGGTCGTGAGATGGCTACGGTGAGTTCAGCCTGTTGTTCAGCGGCAACCGCTTTGATTAAACTCAGTCCCATGCGGCCGGAAACGCCGACCAGAGCGATACGCAACATGATTTATCCTGTTAATTTGTCAAAAAAGCTTTTCACACCGTCCATGAAACCGTGCTCTTGTGGACTGTGCTTTTTGCCACCACCACTCAGGGATTCGGCCAGCTTTTCAATCAATTCCCGTTGTTCTTTGGTCAAATGAACCGGCGTTTCCAGTTGTACCCGACACAATAAATCGCCGACAGCTCCACCACGCACCGGTTTTACGCCTTTACCTCGCAAGCGAAACAGCTTGCCGGTTTGGGTTTCAGCGGGGATTTTAAGCATGACTTTGCCATCTAAAGTGGGTACCTCGATGTCACCGCCCAAACAAGCGGTTGGATAACTAATCGGTACTTCGCAGTATAAATTTGCGCCATCACGGGTAAAGATACTGTGCTCTTTAACTTTGACCTGAACGTATAAATCACCGCTTGGTCCACCGTTAATGCCGGCTTCACCTTCGCCAGACAAGCGAATCCTATCACCGGTATCGACACCTGCAGGCACTTTAACCGATAAGGTTTTGGTTTCTTTAACCCGACCCTGGCCGTGACATTTGTGGCAAGGATCTTTAATTTGTTTGCCTGAACCGTGGCAAGTCGGACAAGTTTGTTGAACGGAGAAAAAGCCTTGTTGCATGCGAACCTGTCCATGCCCATGACAGGTTGAACAACTGACTGGTGTACTGCCTTTTTTGGCACCAGTACCGTTACATTCACCGCAGCTCACCATAACGGGAACTTTGAGGGTGGTTTCGGTACCGCCAACAGCTTCTTCGAGTGTCAATTCTAGATTGTAGAGTACGTCCGAACCTCGTTGGACGTTACTGCGTTGGCCACCCCGGCTGCCGCCACCAAATATGTCACCAAATACATCGCCAAAGATATCGCTGAAATTCTCGGCGCCGCCGAAACCACCTCGGCCACCACCCATAGACGAATCAACACCTGCATGACCGAATTGATCATAAGCGGCCCGTTTTTTCGGATCGGAGAGAATTTCGTAAGCTTCTTTAATCTCTTTGAATTTTTTTTCGGCTTCTTCCGGATTATCTTTATTACGATCCGGATGATATTTCATCGCCATGCGTTTATAGCTTTTTTTGATTTCAGCTTCGCTGGCGTTTTTGCCTAGATCAAGGAGTTTATAAAAGTCTTCTTTTGCGGCCATTTTTACTATGGATTAGGTTTGGGTCTGCTACATTCTAACAATGCCGGAGCAGGTCAGTAGCTTTAATTGATGATTAAACATTTCTTTCAATCATTTTCTACTAAGCCAGCTTAAGCTTGTCTTAGTAGTGAAATGCTAGATTCAGTCATCACAGGCTTTAATCGTGACAGGCTACTCATTTTTCATTTGCTAGCCTGTCCGATCAAAGCCATTCAAGACGCTTATTACTTTTTGTCGTCCTTCACTTCTTCATACTCGGCATCCACGACATTATGGTCGTCGCTTGCCTCAGATTGAGCAGACTGAGCTTGCTCAGCTCCAGCACCCTGTTGAGCATAAACGCGCTCAGCCAATTTGCCCGACAATTCAGTTAAGGCGTTGGTTTTGGCTTCAATAGCGTCTTTGTCTTCGCCTTTCAGCGTCTCTTGCAATTCAGTGATAGCGGTTTCAATCGCTGCTTTCTCATCGCTACTGACTTGATCACCTAGTTCTTTCAGTGATTTCTCGGTAGCGTGAATCATGCCTTCTGCTGTATTACGAGCCGAGACTAATGCCGCTACTTTACGATCTTCATCAGCATGGGCTTCGGCATCACGGATCATGCGTTCAACTTCGTCATCGGATAAGCCGCTGGAAGCTTTAATCACAATCGATTGTTTTTTGCCGGTGGCTTTGTCTTTGGCCGAAACGTTCAAAATACCGTTCGCATCAATGTCAAATGACACTTCGATTTGTGGAATGCCGCGTGGTGCAGGTGGAATGTCCTGCAAATCAAAACGGCCCAGAGATTTGTTGCCCGAGGCGACTTCGCGCTCACCTTGTAAGACATGAATGGTAACCGCTGTTTGATTATCGTCTGCAGTCGAGAAAACCTGAGAAGCATTAGTCGGAATGGTGGTGTTTTTCTCAATCAGTTTAGTCATGACACCGCCCATGGTTTCGATACCCAGAGACAGAGGCGTGACGTCCAGCAACAATACGTCTTTGACATCACCACCCAGTACACCGGCCTGAACAGCTGCGCCCAGCGCTACAGCTTCGTCAGGGTTAACGTCTTTACGTGGTTCTTTGCCAAAGATGTCTTTAACGAATTGTTGAACTTTTGGCATACGGGTTTGACCACCCACCAAAATCACGTCGTTAATTTTTGAAGTAGAAACACCGGCGTCTTTGATCGCTTGCAAACAAGGCGCTTTGGTTCTTTCAATCAGTTCCTCAACCAGTGACTCCAGTTTGGCACGGGTCAGTTTTACGTTTAAGTGCTTTGGACCAGTGGCATCGGCAGTGATATAGGGCAGATTAACATCGGTTTGTTCAGCTGAAGACAGTTCGATTTTGGCTTTTTCAGCGGCTTCTTTCAGACGTTGCAATGCCAATGGATCATTATGCAGATCAATACCGCTATCGCGTTTGAATTCGCTCGCCAGAAAATCGATGATGCGCAGGTCAAAATCTTCACCGCCCAAGAAGGTATCACCGTTGGTGGCTAATACTTCAAATTGGTGTTCGCCTTCAATTTCGCTGATTTCGATAATGGAGATATCGAAGGTACCGCCACCTAAGTCATAAACAGCAATGGTGGTGTCGCCTTTAGGCTTGTCCATACCAAACGCTAAAGCCGCGGCGGTAGGTTCGTTAATAATACGTTTGACGTCCAGACCGGCAATGCGGCCAGCATCTTTGGTCGCCTGGCGTTGTGAATCATTGAAATAAGCCGGAACCGTAATAACCGCTTCGGTCACTTCTTCACCTAAAAAAGCCTCAGCGTCTTTTTTCAGTTTCATCAGAACCCGTGAAGAGACTTCGGGTGGAGCCATTTTTTTGCCATGGCATTCTACCCATGCGTCGCCATTATTGGCTTCCATGATTTTGTAAGGCACCATTTTGATGTCTTTTTGCACCGCGTCTTCTTTAAAACGACGACCAATCAAACGCTTGATGGCGAATAAGGTATTTTCTGGGTTGGTGACCGCCTGACGTTTGGCGGATTGACCGACTAAGACTTCGTTGTCAGAAGTAAACGCAATAATGGAAGGCGTGGTGCGGGCACCTTCGCTGTTTTCGATTACACGTGCTGTACCGTTTTCTAAAACAGCCACACA
>RFQK01000074.1 GCA_009925045.1 Methylococcaceae bacterium | reverse complement strand
TTATCTGAGCAGTCTGATTTAGCCGCTATACGTTTCGCACTGACGCCAGAAATGGTGGCTGCTGTGAGCAAGATTATGTCGAACCAGGATCTGATCGCCGTTGCAAGACGCTGTCAGGTGGTGACGGCATTTCGGAATACTATCGGCTTGCCAGGTAGACTCTCGACCCGTTTACAACCCAACCATCCCACCGATGATCCGCGAGGTATCGCGGCCAGTATAGTCGATGGTCTGTACTACGGCAGTGGTGATGCCGTGATTGGCATTAATCCCGCTACAGACAACCTAAACAATGTAGCCCGCTTGTTGCGTTTGCTGGACGAAGTTATACACACTTTGGCAATTCCTACCCAGTCTTGTGTGCTGGCGCATGTGACTACCACCATGGAGTTAATCGAACGGGGTGTGCCTGTTGATTTGATTTTTCAGTCAATTGCCGGTACCGAAGCCGCTAATAAGAGTTTTGGGATTGATTTAGCAATGCTCAGAACAGCGCAATCTATGGGCGAAGCACTTGCCCGGGGTACCGTCGGTCAGAATTTCATGTATTTCGAAACCGGCCAGGGTAGTGCTTTATCAGCGAACGCCCATCATGGTATCGATGCTCAGACCTGCGAAGCCCGTGCTTATGCTGTGGCCCGCGAGTTTTCGCCCTTATTGGTCAACACTGTCGTGGGCTTTATCGGTCCGGAATATTTGTATGATGGCAAACAAATCATCCGTGCCGGTCTGGAAGATCATTTCTGCGGCAAATTATTAGGCTTACCGATGGGCTGTGACATTTGTTATACCAATCACGCCGAAGCGGATCAGAACGATATGGGTAATCTGCTGACGCTATTAGGTGTAGCCGGTTGTCATTTCATCATGGGCATTCCGGGGGGTGATGACATCATGCTGGCCTATCAAAGTTCGTCTTTTCATGATGCCTTGTATTTAAGGCAGGTGCTTAATCTCAGGCCAGCACCTGAATTTGAAAGCTGGTTAAATCAGACGGGTATTTTTAATGGTCAAAATAGCTTAAGTCTGAATAATGCGGCTCTGCCGATTTCGCAAGGCTTTGCCGGGTTGTTGGGAAATCATCCATGAAAGATGCGTGGGAAGAGTTAAAACAATTTACCCAAGCCAGAATTGCGCAAGGACGAGCCGGTTGTGCCTTAACGACTCAGGCGGCCTTGGAGTTTCAGCTCGCACATGCTAAAGCCCGTGACTCTATTCACCAACCCTGGGATGTCGTTTCGCTGTCGCAAACACTAGACAGTCTGGGTTTAGCAAGCATGGTCTTGGAGACTGCCGTTAAGGATCGTTCGCACTATTTGCAGCGGCCAGACTTAGGTCGTCAGCTCAATCAGACCAGTATTGATAACTTGCAAAAATTTAAAACCGCTCACTATGATGTGGTGATTTGTCTGAGTAATGGCTTATCGTCCACCGCCATCAGTCAGCATGGTCTGGGCTTATTAGAAGCAATCATCACTCGTTTTCAGGCGATGAATTTGACATTAGGTCCCATCTTTCTGGCTGCCAATGCCAGGGTGGCCTTGTCGGATGCGATTGCCGAGCACTTGTCCTCGGCTATAGCGATTATGATGATCGGTGAACGTCCTGGTTTAAGTGCTGATGACAGTCTGGGCTTGTATCTGACCTATCAACCCGGTCAGGATAATACCGATGCGAATCGTAATTGTATTTCCAATATCCGCCCGCCCGAAGGGCTAAGCTATGACATGGCTGCACAAAAACTGGCTTATCTGACCCAAAATGCTTACCGTTTGGGTTATTCCGGTGTCATGTTGAAAGATGATATGCAGCAAACCGAAAATTTGCCCGATGCCATCGTCATCAATCCAGAAATCTGGTGGGGCCATTTATTGGCATGCTTGGCTACGTCCAGACGTTCGAGTAATTGCAGGGCGCGTTCCCGAATCTGCAGTTCTGAAAATCCACCCAAGCGCCGCATGGGCAGGGCGACATTCTCCAAAACGGTGAATTCGGCTAACAGAAAATGAAATTGGAACACAAAGCCGAGTTTTTCCAGACGTCGTTTAGCCAGTTCATCCTCGCCAAAACTGGAGGTATCTTCACCATCCAGCCAGATTTTGCCTTGACTGGGAATATCCAGCAGCCCTAGTAAATATAACAACGAGGATTTGCCTGAACCCGAGGGTCCCATAATGCAGACGAATTCGCCTTTATGCATAGATAAGTTGATGGCTTCAACTAGGGTCACTGGCACTTCGCCGAATAAGCGTTTGCTCAGATCTTGGGTGCTCAGCACTACAGACATTATTGACCTCGCAAAATATCCACCGGATGCACTTGGCCAGCGCGTCGGGCAGGTAGGTAGGCGGCCAGAACACAGCTGACTAAGGCAAAGGCAGCGGCGATTTCAAATTGTTCCGCGCCCCACCAGATGGGTAAACTGACGGTATCAATCACCCCGGGCGGTTTGATTTGGATATGTCCTAATCCCAACATCAATAAAGCACCCAAACCAAGCCCGCATACGCTGCCCACAGCCCCAATCATACTGCCTTCCAACAGAAAAATAAGGCGAATATCACGACTGTGAAAACCCATGGATTTGAGAATCGCAATATCACGGGTTTTTTCGATCACGATGGTGGATAAAGTGTTGTAGATGCCAAATGAAGCTACGATCAAGATAGCAGACACCACGCTAAGCATGATGATGTTTCTGACGGTTAATAAACTGATAATGTCTTGAGACGCCTCTATCCAAGAAGTGGCTTTATAGCCAATATGGAGTTCGATACGTTCGGCGACGGTTTTGGCCTGCTGGGGATCATCCAAACGAATCATAATGCGGTTGGCGCGATTAGGGCGATTAAACAGAATCTGAGACAGTTTTAAATTTACAAATGTCTGTGATTCATCATATTGAACGTTCCCAGTCCGATAAATACCGACTACTTTCAAAATCCGATTGCCGGCATCGGGCGTTGAGACATTGAGATTGCGCCCCATGCCTAAATTGAACTTATCGGCCAGTTCTTTGCCGATAATAATGCCATTGGCGTTGGCCGATAAATTGTCCAATGAACCCAGCAACATTTTTTCTGAAATGCTTGAGACCTTTTTCATTCTTGAAGGCACTATGCCGGATAGCGTGCCGGCTTGTTCCCTCCCGGCAAAGCTCAGAACCACCGGACCGACTAAGAGAGGGGATACATTCAGATGGTCAAAGGATTCAATCAAGCTCAGTTTATCTTGATAAGCACGAATGCCACGATTTTCAGTTTTAGGCGTCAAATGACTAAAGGCAATTGCCGCCTCTGGCCAGAGCAGGTTGGCGGGTTGAATTTGTGGACGACGATAATCATCATAAATGGTGATATGCGGGCTGTTATTAATCAGGCGCTTGATAAAATCAATTTCTGAGCCGCGCATCATCGAAGAAACCGCCAGAAAGAAGGCTACACCGAGCACAACCCCACTCAGAGAAACCAGAGTCTGACGTTTACGGCTGGTGAGATGCGTCAGGGCGACCTGGAGTTGAATTGACATCAGTCGCTTACCAAGGTCCATTGGCCTTCGCTAAAACCGCTTTTCAGAGTGGAGACCAGTTGTGAATGATCGTCTAAACCCGCCAGAATTTCAGTGCGCGCCCCGCTTTGGATGCCGATTTTGACTGCTTGATGATGAAGTTTGCCATTTTCAACCAGCCAGACCGCGCTGTCTTTGTCGATGGCAATGCTGGGAATTAATAAGGCATTTTCATGTTGCTCAACTAACAAATTCGTATCCACGGACATGCCGATTTTCAGATTGCCCGGTTGATCGAGTTGCATCCGTACCCGATAACTGCGGGTGATGGGATCACCTTTAGGGGTAATTTCACTGACACGGGCCTGCAATACTTCACCCGGTAAATCTTCAGTATGCAAAACCACGCGTTGCCCGAGGCTTACTTTCGCAATATCTTCTTCATCCACTTGGGCGCTGATACGCAGTGGGGCACAGCAGGAAAGCTGAAATATTGCCTGGCCAACGTTTACGAACTGGCCGATTTCGGCGTCGCGGCGAATGATTAAGCCCTCTGCAGGTGCTTGTAAAGTCATATAGTCACGTTGGGCATCGGCGCGTTTAACCGCGGCTTCTGCGGCTTGCAGATCGGCTTTGGCACGATCGAAATCGAGTTTGGCTACCAGACTGCGCTGGTTTAGCGCTTGTAAGCGTTGGTAATAGCTGCGTGCATAATCGAGTTGCGCTTGCAGTTGGGCAACATTGCTGCGCAAATCCTGATCTTTGAGACGGGCTAGGATTTGGCCTTTGACAACGGTTTGACCTTCCTCAACATTTACCTCGACCAAATGACCGGCAAGGTTGGGCGCAATCGCCAAGCTAACGCTGGGTTCAACAATGCCTGTTGCGTAGATCGCCTGAATCGCTAAGCCGCGTTGTGGCTGACTGACGCTGACAGTCACCGGCCAAAACCAAAATCCCAGGAATGCTAAAGCTGCCAAACCGAACACGCTGATGGGAATCGCTAATCGGCTTTTGGCCATGAAATACTCCTTTATAAAATGTCCATGTATCAGTTGCTTAGTATTTTAACTTGGATACCTCTCGATTACGATTACTAATCCAGTCGCTCCAGGAGCCGGCATAGAGCCTGGAACCCGACAAACCTGCTACTTCCATCGCCAACAGATTGTGGCAAGCGGTGACACCTGAGCCGCACATGTGCACGGTGTGCTTGGCTTGTTCGGCCACGCCTAAGGCTTTAAATTGTTGATAGAGCACCTGCGGAGCCTGGAACAGGCCTTGTTGATTCAAATTGCGCTGAAAAGGGTGGTTCAGGGCTTTGGGTACATGGCCGGCAACCGGATCGATAGGCTCTTGTAACCCGGCATAACGCTCGGGTGTGCGGGCATCGACCAGGGTAATAGTCTGGCGTGCCAGGGCATTTTCGACCTCTGTGGCAGTCAACCATTGTTTGGGGTCTAAATATGGCCGGAATACCGTCGGCGTAGGGGTTGGCAAGCGGGTCGTAACCGGCAGGCCTTGTTTGACCCAATAGGGCCAGCCGCCATCTAAAACCGCCACCGTCTCATGGCCCATAGTGCGTAACAACCACCACAAACGACCCGCAAATGCGCCACTGGCATCGTCATAGACCACCACTTGGCTGCGGTTAGTCACCCCCCAAGCGCCCAGTTTAGTCGCCAGCGTTTTGAAATTCGGCAAGGGATGTCGGCCGGTGTAAGCCTGGGGCTCGGCAGATAAATCCTGATTCAGATCGACATAGCGGGCATGGGGAATATGGCCTTGACGATACAGACGATGCCCTGCATGTACATCGGCAAGTGAAAAACGGCAATCAAAAATCACCCAGTTTGGATTATCAAGCTGGGACGCTAATTGCTCAGCACTGATTAAGGTCGTAAATTGCATTTAAATCTCCAGAATAATTTTGCCAAAATGTTGCGTGTCGTTGAGCCTATCATGCGCTTTTCCGGCATCTGCTAAGGAAAATACGCTGTCAATGACAGGGCTAAACTGTGCTTGCGCCAGCCATGGCCAGACGTTGTGGTGAATTTGTCGGGCCAGTTCTGCTTTAAACTGATGGTCGCGATTACGCAAAGTGGAACCACTGATTTTTAGACGTTTGGCCATAATAGGCCAGAGGGCGATTTCTGCCTGATTGCCGCCTTGAATAGCGATCTGCATTAAACGGCCTTCAGTTGCCAGACATTGCAAATTTCGGTTCAGATAGCTCCCGCCTATCATATCCAAAATCAAATGCACGCCTTTTTTATCCGTAACTTGCTGAATGATTTCGACAAAATCCTGATTCTGATAATGAATCGCAATCTCTGCACCTAAGCCCAGACAGCGCTCCACTTTTTCGGTGCTGCCGGTTGTGACGATGACGCGGGCGCCCAGTAGCCGGGCTATTTGAATGGCAGTGGTCCCGATGCCGCTGCCACCTCCATGAATCAAGACCGTCTCCCCGGCTTGTAGCGCGCCAAAACAGACCAGATTGCTCCAGACCGTAAACAGGCATTCTGGTAATGCAGCGGCCGCGATCCAGCTCAAGCCTTGGGGTATTGGAAGGACACAGTGTTGCTCGGCGAGCGCATATTCCGCGTAACCACCGCCATTGAGCAGGGCACATACGGCATCACCCACCGCCAATTGTGTGACATCGGGTCCAATCGCCACCACAATTCCAGATACTTCCAAGCCTAAGACTGCCGAAGCGCCAATAGGTGCAGGATATAAACCCTGACGTTGCATCCAGTCGGGACGGTTAACCCCTGCGGCTTTAACCTGAATCAGAACCTGCTCGCCGGATACACGCGGCATGGGCATCGTAATCAGGTGTAAGTCCTTGTCAGGCTGGTGATTGAGGATGTCGATACCGCGCATAGAGTCGGAAAGCATACAGTTGATGGATCAAGTTTGGATTAACGCTTATTATAGGCAGCTTTAGCGGCGGATGTGTTCCACCGTTCATGACAGACAGAGACAGACTGATGATACGTGCAGGCATAGTAGGCGGTACCGGTTATACCGGAGTTGAATTATTAAGAATCTTGGCTTTACATCCGGCAGTCGAGGTTAAGGCAGTGACTTCTCGGGCCGATGCGGGGCAGCGGGTTGATAAAATTTATCCCAGTCTGCGCGGCTATTGTGATGTTTTGTTCAGTTTGCCCGAGATCGCTAATCTTTTAGACTGTGATGTGGTGTTTTTCGCGACGCCCAATGGCACAGCGATGACCATGGCGACCGAACTCTTGCAACACGGCATTAAAGTCATCGATTTATCGGCGGATTTTCGGATTAAAGATATTGCTGAATGGGAACATTGGTATGGCATGCCACACGCCAGCCCGGATTTGGTCGCTGAGGCTGTTTATGGTTTACCCGAGCTTAATCGTCAGGCTATTCAGCAAGCACGGTTGATTGCGTGTCCGGGTTGTTATCCGACAGCGGTCCAACTCGGCTTTTTACCTTTGATTGCTGCGGGTTTGATCGATACCCAGCATTTAATCGCTGATGTGAAATCCGGGGTGAGTGGCGCCGGCCGCAAAGCAGAATTATCGTCTTTGATGAGTGAAGCTGGTGAAAGCTTTAAAGCTTACGCCGTTGCCGGTCACCGTCATCTACCTGAAATACGCCAGGGTCTGGCGGGCGTTGCGGGGCGCTCTGTCGGGCTGACTTTTGTGCCGCATTTAACGCCTATGATTCGTGGCATACACGCCACGCTGTACGCAACAATTAACACGGATACCGATTGCCAGCGTTTGTTCGAGGAATACTA
>RFQK01000073.1 GCA_009925045.1 Methylococcaceae bacterium | reverse complement strand
CGACGCTATTTTGGTCGGGATGCCCGTGGTTTACGCCACGTGTGGTCCTTGTATCACAAACAGAGAGCGTTCAGTCGCCGACAGCTGTCGGAATGGCGTCAAATTCATTATAAAAATCATTTCAAGCGTCAGCGTTTATTAGTTGCCAATAATCGTAAGCATTTACAGACCTTGTTTGACGAGATCGACAAGGAATTGTCGGCAAAGAAACACCAACTGCCGCGCGCCCATTACAAAGCTTTACACAAAGCACTGCGACGTTCTCATAAACGTGGTGATGCGCAGAGTCTTTTATCAGTTCGAGGAGAAATAGTATGTCGTTGATTTCACGTTGGTTGGATGAGACGGTTGAGTTTTGGCATCGTCGTCGCGACCGCAATTTGCGTTGGGAATTAAATCGTCAAAATGATGTGAGAGAGCTGCGTTATGCCAAAGCCATGGCTGAACAGGCTCTGGTGTCGCAATTAAAAAAACAGGCGCAACAATTGGCGCATGAATTAGCGGTCAGTAAAACCAAAAACGTCAACGAACTCGCCATGGTGAAAGTTCAATGTCGCCAAGAGTTGAAAGATTATCAGCAATATTTGCAATCTTTAGATCGCTTAAAGGATTCCTTGCGAGATAGCTATGCGCATTTGCCAGAAGCCGTTGCTTTTACGATTCATCATCATGCCAAGCAATTACTGAATCGTATGTGGGAAGCCGAGGAAGGTCCTGAGAAAATGAAAGTAGAAATGCAATTATTGCAGTTTATGGCGGCGGTTCATGAAGACAGTCGCGCCGCTTTGCAAGATGAGTCAAAAGACGGTCTGCCACAAAACGCTCTGGCATTTATCGACGCCGATGCGGAGCTTAAAGTTATCCGATAGGCTGGAAATAGTTTTCGATATCTTTAATTAACTTCTTATCCAAAGCAAACATCACGACGTGATCGCCTTCTGCAAATACGGTGTCGTGATGCACCGGAATCACTTCGCCGTCACGGATTAATGCCCCCAGAATTACGCCATCCGGAAGGGTCACTTGGTCGACACGCAAACCGACGACGGTTTGCGAGTTTTTGCCCCGATGAGCAATGGCCTCAATCGCTTCGGCGCTGCCTCCGCAGACTGAGCTGACGCCGACTACATCGCCTTTGCGCACATGTTTGAGAATGCTCCCCAGAGTTTCCAGCTTAGGTTGGATGGCGAGATCAATTTCGGTGCTATCGAATAGTTTCAGATAAGAATTATTGTTAACCAGACAGATGGTTTTCTTAGCACCCAATTTTTTGGCCAGTGCGGCCGAAATCAGATTAATACCGTCGTTGTTGGTGACCGCGCAGAACAAATCAATGTTCTCAATCATTTCTTCTTGTAACAAGGATTCGTCAGTGCAGTCGCCGTTCAAAATCAGGGTGTGGCGTAAATCATTGGCAATATCTTTGGCGCGGTTCAAGTTTTGCTCAATCAGTTTAACCTGATGTTCTCTCTCCAGAGCAATCGCTAAACGTTTGCCTACGTGTCCACCACCCGCCAGCATGATGGATTTAATGGGTGACTCCAGTTTATGCGACTGGAATAGCGTGGCCGTCGCGGAAAATCGCCACGATACGGATCATGCCATCAGCGAGTTTCTCTTTGACAACTTGAATGCGTTTGCCGGTCAAAAAACCTGTGTCGGCAACACGAATCGAGAACAGGCGAATCAGGCCATCAGCAAACTCAGAGACATGCAAAGCGCCCGGATATCGAATCAGATTGTGAATCGATTCCGTCACTACTTGCTCCGGGCTGATGACAATATCGATGCCACCGGGCTCAAATAATTGGGGGTGATTTAGAAAATCGATAGCCCTGACACGCGCGATGGTCTTGGGTCTTTTAAATAAAGTATTGATGACCTGACACGCCAGCATGTTTGTTTCATCGCGGTCTGTCACTGCGATAACCATGTCAGCATCTTCGATGCCTGCTTGTTTCAGGGTACTGGGCTGGGCGGCATTGCCTTCGACTGTTGCAATATCAAGCCGAGCTTTGAGTTCGGTTAGTAATTGTGGTTTTTTATCAATGACAACAATGTCGTTTTCTTCACTTGCCAGTGCTCCGGCAACTGAGGAACCGGTGATGCCGGCACCAAGAATCACGATTTTCATAACAACGCCCGAATAAGAATTTTGTGCGCTTGTGGATCAGTTTTAATCAGGCTATTGCCGAATAATACCAAGTCAGCAGGCGGGCGGATTATACCCCGATGCTGAGCCTTGTCTAGGTTTTGAGAGTGTTGTTTATCAATTCTTAATGGTTGATCCTGCCATTGAACTGGTCACTGGGCGTGGATAACGTTTATAATCTCGCTCTTTAGATTCATTCTCACTCTGGAAATATCATGCTGAGTAAGCTGGTTAAATTTGTTATTGGTAGCCGCAACGACAGGCTGATCAAGAAAAAACGCAAATTAGTTAAAAAAGTTAATGTGCTTGCAGGCGAGTACGAAAAATTATCGGATGACGCTTTAAGAGCCAAAACCGAAGAATTTCGTGAGCGTCATGCTAAGGGTGAGAGTGGTGCGCGAAGGTAGTCGCCGTGTGTTGCAAATGCGCCATTTTGATGTGCAATTAATTGGTGGCATGGTGCTTCATGACGGCAAGATTGCCGAAATGAAGACCGGTGAGGGTAAAACCTTGATGGCGACCTTGGCGGCCTATTTGAATGCCTTGTCAGGCAAAGGGGTGCATGTTGTTACCGTGAATGACTATCTTGCACGTCGTGATGCTGAAACCATGGGCAAGCTTTACGGCTTTCTGGGCTTAACGACTGGGGTAATCGTCAGTGAACTGACTCAGGAACAACGCAAACACTCTTATTCTTGCGATATTACTTACGGTACCAATAACGAATTTGGTTTCGATTATTTGCGTGACAATATGGCGTTCAGTCTGGATCAGAAGGTTCAGCGCGAATTAAATTTCGCCATTGTCGATGAGGTTGACTCGATTCTGATTGACGAAGCTCGGACACCTTTGATTATTTCAGGTCAGGCGGAAGGCGATACCGATGTTTATTTACGTACCAACCATATCATCCCTTATCTGAGCAAACAGGAGAAATCAGAAGATCCTGAGCTGCAGGATCAAATGCCGGGTGATTATTCGGTGGATGAAAAAGGCCGCCAAATTCATTTAACCGAAGCCGGTTATGAGCGGGTTGAGCATCTTTTGGTAGAACATGGTCTGATGCAAGAAGGTTCCAGTCTTTATGATGTAGCCAATATTCGTCTAATGCATTACTTAAATGCCTCCTTGCGGGCTCATGTATTGTTCCAACGCGATGTTGATTACGTGGTCATGAACAACCAAATCATCATTGTCGACGAATTCACCGGCAGAATGATGTCGGGGCGTCGCTGGTCTGACGGTTTGCATCAGGCGATGGAAGCCAAAGAAGGTGTGCCTATCCAGCATGAAAATCAAACCTTGGCTTCGATTACCTTCCAGAACTATTTCCGCTTGTATACCAAATTGTCTGGAATGACCGGTACTGCGGATACTGAGGCTTTTGAGTTAAACAAAATCTATGGTCTTGAAGTGGTGGTCATTCCGACCCACAGACCGATGGTGCGTCGTGATATGGGCGACCTGGTTTATTTAACCGCTCGGGAGAAATATCTCGCGGTTATCGTTGACATTAAAGATTGTGTCAGTCGGGGTCAGCCTGTGTTGGTGGGAACAACTTCGATTGAGAATTCGGAATTGATTTCCAGTTTATTGCAGCAGCAAGGTATTGCTCACGAAGTTTTAAACGCTAAACAACATGAGCGCGAAGCGCATATCGTTGAAAATGCCGGTATGCCAGGCGCAGTGACAATTGCGACCAATATGGCCGGTCGTGGTACCGATATTGTGTTGGGTGGTAACTTAGGTGCTTTATTGGCAGCCCTGGGCGAGGACGCCAGCGAAGCTGAGCGTCAGCAAGTACAGAATGATTGGCAGCAGCGTCATGATCAGGTCGTTGCCAGTGGTGGTTTGCATGTGATTGGCTCCGAGCGTCATGAGTCGCGTCGGATTGATAACCAATTACGTGGTCGCTCTGGTCGTCAAGGCGATCCAGGCTCCAGCCGTTTTTATTTGTCCTTGCAAGATGACTTGATGAGAATTTTTGCATCGGATCGCGTAGCCGGTTTGATGCAAAAACTGGGTATGCAAGAAGGCGAGGCTATCGAGCATCCTTGGGTGACACGTTCCATCGAAAGTGCACAACGCAAAGTTGAAGGTCGTAACTTCGATATTCGTAAGGAAATTCTGGCTTATGACGATGTGGCGAATGATCAGCGTAAAGTGATCTACAACCAACGTAATGAGTTGATGGCCGCTGACGATATCAATGAGATTGTGGTCGCGATTCGTTCTGATGTGCTAAATGACCTCATCGATCAATATATCCCGCCCAAAACTATGGAAGAACAATGGGATATTCATGGTCTTGAAGTGCATTTGCGTCAGGAATTGAATTTACATATTCCTTTGACCAGTCTTTTTGAACAGGACAAAACGCTTAACGAAGACAAAATTCGTCGTTTAGTGGTTGAAGCGGCTGAAAACGAAGTGGCAGCCAAAGAACAGGCCATCAGTGCTGAAGTATTAAGAAATTTCGAAAAATCAGTGATGTTGCAAGTTCTCGACAACGCTTGGAAAGAACATCTGGCGGCTATGGATCATTTGCGTCAGGGTATTCATTTCCGTGGCTATGCCCAGAAAGATCCTAAACAGGAATATAAGCGCGAAGCATTCCAGATGTTTACAGACTTGTTGGATCACATCAAAAAAGAAGTCGTATCCATTCTTTGTCGTGTGCAAGTCAGCCGTGAAGAAGATGTGCAAGCAATTGATGAGCAACGTCAGGCGCCGGTTGAAATGCATTATGAACACGCGGAGGCTCATTCAGCCTATGAGTCTGAGCCTGTGTTTGAAGATACTGCAGTGGTTGAAACGGTTGGCTTTGTCCCTGATGATAACCAACCAGAACAGCCTTTTGTTAGAGCCAATGACAAAGTCGGACGTAATGATCCTTGTCCGTGCGGCTCAGGAAAAAAATACAAGCAGTGTCACGGCCAGATTAAATAAACGAGACATTATCTTTGTTATGACAAAAACCCCGTCACTACGATGGGGTTTTTTGTTTGGGGTATCACTATGAATTCAGAGTCCATGCAACGCGCCGCAGCAGCGCCGGATTTGCCCGCCACAACCATCGCTTTTATTCTGTTTTGTGTGAAACAATTCAAGTACTGGCTGGCGCTGATGTTAGTCTTGGAAATTGGCCAGGCCTTAGGCAGTATTCTGGTGCCGTATGCAGTCAAAAACCTGATGGACGCAGTCGCGCACGGTAAAGGGGACTTGTTGATCTGGGAGGCTTTTCAGCAACCCTTGTTATTGTTGCTGGGACTGAATGTCCTAGAGATTGTTTTTAGTCGTGGTAGCGGTGCGGTACTGATCATCATGGGGCCGCGCTTGCGTCAACGCACCAGTCGTTTGTTGTATGCCTATCTCCAGCAGCATGCGCCGCGTTATTTTGCTGATCATTTTGCCGGAAGTTTGGCGCATCGTATCAGTGAGACGGCCGTCAGTGTCAATCACACCATGTGGGCGGTGCTTTGTGATTTCTGGCCAATTGCAATCACCTTTAGTGTTTCTGTGTTTCTGCTATTTCAAGCCCATCAAGGCTTAGGCTTGATGGTAGCTGGTTGGGTGATGCTGTATGTGATGCTCTCGTTCTGGCTGGCAACTCGTTGTCAGCCTTATGCGCAAAGCTATGCGGCTACCCGGAGTTTGGTCAATGGCAAGATTGTGGATGCGGTGACCAATATTCTGAATGCCAAATTATTTGCCCGTCTGGATTACGAACGTGCGCATTTAGAACAATACCTGGAAACTGAAGTTCAAACCGGCCGACGAACCTTTTGGTATATGGAACGGGTGCGGTGGTTTCAGTTTATTGCGGCCGCTTTATTAAAGGTCGGTACCATCGCTTACGCTTTAAGTTTGTGGGATAGCGGCGCAATTAGTGTGGGTGATTTTGTGATGAGTACGGGCTTGGCTTTGTTGATCATCAGTGATGCTCGCAATCTGACGCGTCGCTTTCTGGAGTTTTTTGAATACATTGGTAACGTTGCCAATGGAGTGCAAACTATAGTCAGATCCCATGAAATCATTGATGTGCCGAATGCACAGGATTTGCAAATCAGTCAGGGGCGTATCGAATTTCGTCAGGTAAATTTTGCCTATCAGCCAGGAAATCCTGTATTTAAAGATTTAACTGTGCGAATAGAGCCGGGTGAGCGTGTCGGCTTGGTGGGATTTTCCGGTTCTGGCAAATCCAGTTTTGTGAATCTGATTTTGCGTCATTATGAGCCACAATCCGGACAGATATTGATCGATGATCAGGATATCAACTTAGCGACTCAGGATAGCCTGCATCAGCAGGTCAGTTTAATTCCACAAGACCCGAGTCTGTTTCATCGCAGTCTTCTGGATAATATTGGTTATGGATCGCTGGACGCTGATGAACAGCAAATCAGACAGGCTGCCAGTTTGGCGCATGCCGACGACTTTATTATGGCAATGCCTGAAGCTTATCAAGCTTTGGTCGGTGAACGCGGCGTTAAGCTTTCCGGTGGTCAGCGACAGCGAATTGCTATTGCCAGAGTCTTGCTCAAAGATGCGCCGATACTGATTCTGGATGAAGCGACCTCGAGTCTTGATTCGCTGACAGAAAAAACCATACAAGATAATTTGGACCGGGTGATGGGTAAAAAAACAGTGATTGCGATTGCCCATCGACTGTCGACTATTGCGCATCTGGACAGAATTCTGGTGTTTGATCAGGGGCAAATTGTTGAGGATGGCACTCATCAGCAATTATTGGATAAGCAAGGCTTTTATTATCGGCTTTGGACCATGCAGGCAGGTGGTTTTATGCCTGAACAAGCCTCCCCTTGAGGCATCCTGATGCTGCTCGGCGCTTGGTAGATCGAGTCCACCCCGTACATAAGATCAGACTCCTTTGGCCTTATCGGTATTTCAGCGACAGAGCTTGAGTTATTGTCATTCTGGCGGTGCTACTGCGTCTAGAGGTGTTATGACTTACAAGTCTCCATGCTCAATTGAATTGATTGGGGCAGGTTTAACCGCAATGACCTTGGTGTGGATTTGTAGATTTAAGACAGGAGTAATCCCGGTGATTTCTCGGCCGGGATTTTCGGGGAGCTAGGCAGTGTGTGATGACTTTAGTGCGCAGCTTTGATGTTTATCAGCC
>RFQK01000072.1 GCA_009925045.1 Methylococcaceae bacterium | reverse complement strand
GTGTGGGCTATTCTCAGGTGCAAGGGGTTATTTTTAATGCCAACGTTTCACAGGACAATATTTTCGGTACCGGTAAACGACTGGACTTCGCCTTCAATAACAGTTTAATTCTCACCAACTATAAACTAGGCTTTACTGACCCCTATTTCACGCTGGATGGCGTGTCCTTAGGTTATAACCTGGGTTATTTGAAACGTAATGCCTATGCGGCTAACCTAGCCAGCTATAACACCAATATTGCGAACGCCGGCATGAGTTTTGGTGTTCCCCTCAATGAATATGATCGTTTGGGCTTTGATATTGATGTTAAGAATACTGAGGTCACCTCATCGAATCTGTCGTCGTGTAAAGTTATCAACTCGATATTTGCCTTAAACAATATATCGAATGATACTTGTGGCACCAAAGATGCCAATGACAAAACCATAATTCCTTACGCTACAGCTTCATTTAACACAATTTCCTTCGCAACTGGCTGGACGCACGATACTCTGGACCGCGCGACATTTGCAACTAAAGGTGGCCAACAACGCTTGTCCGGTTTAATTACCGCGCCGTTTGGCGAATTAAAATATTACAAAGCCGGTTATAAACAGCAACAATACTTCCCGCTTTCCAATGACTTTACGCTACGACTACTCGGCGAAGTCGCGCACGGCGGTAGTTACAGCGGGGAATCAGGCCTGCCCTTTTTTGAAAACTACTACGCAGGTGGTACCGGTGACGTACGTGGATTCATGCAAAACACCATGGGACCCAGAGACGAATCCCCTGCGGATTCCCGCTACAAACTCTATAGTTATGCGAGACCATTCGGCGGTTCGACTAAAGTCATTGCCAAAGCCGAGCTGTTTTTCCCTGTGCCTTTCTTAAGCGACATAAAATCGGTACGTTTGGGTGCCTTTTTGGACGCAGGAACATTGGCCAGTGGCCTAAACAGTAACGAACTGAATAAATATTTCCGTTATTCAGCCGGTTTGTCCGGAGAATGGCTATCACCTTTTGGCGCATTAGCAGTGAGTGTGGCTCAACCGATGAACACACAAACCTCCGATAGAACTCAGGCTTTCCAATTTACTTTTGGTTCTGGATTTTAATGTTGTCATTCAAAGTTTTATCTTATAATCCTTGTGTCTTAAATCTTTATTTCCCCCAAAAAAACTAACCTGGAGATGGTTATACCCATGAAAAATAAAATGTCGTTGTTTTTAGTGCTTATGTTGGCTACAGGAATTAGCCAAGCAGCCGGTGATCTTAAAATTGGTTTCGTCAATGTGGCCAAGGTTTTAGAAAAAGCGCCTCAAGCCGCTAAAGCCAAAACCCGTCTTGAAGCCGAATTTTCACCACGCGACAAAGCATTAGTCACTCAACAAAAAGAAATTAAAAATCTTGAAGATAAATTGGGTCGTGATAGCGCAGTTGGGTGATGAAGAACGTCGTCGTCTGGAAAAAGACTTGCTAGAGAAAAAACGTGATGCCGCCCGTGCTCAGCAAGAGTTTAGTGAAGATTTCAACATGCGTCGTAACGAAGAATTGGGTAATTTGCAAAAACGTATCGTAGAAGCTGTCAGAGCCTTAGCAAAAGAAGAATCATTTGATCTGTTGCTGACTGATGGCGTTATCTATGCCAACGACCAAATCGATGTAACCAGCCGCGTTCAGCAAAAACTGGAAACATTAGCGCAATAATTGTTCATCGGGGGTAGTTAGCTACCCCCGATTGTTTGACAGTCAGCTTACCCAAAGCTTAGACCCGATTCGCCTCTGCCAACCAAGCCCAGACATGACTAATACACTCGACATACTAGAAATTCAGGAATATCTACCTCATCGCTACCCATTTCTATTAGTCGATCGCGTCATCGAATACACCCCTTTGGTTAATCTGGTTGGCTTAAAGAATGTCAGCTTTAACGAGCCTTTTTTTCAAGGCCATTTTCCCCACCAACCGATTATGCCTGGGGTACTAATTACAGAAGCCTTAGCCCAAGCAACAGCCCTTTTATCCGCTTTAAGTGACCAAGCGCTTGGTAAAGGCGGTACTTATTATTTGGCAGGCATAGACAACGCACGTTTCAAGCGCCCTGTCGTTCCAGGTGATCAATTACGTCTGGAAGCGATTTATGTGAAACATCGACGTAATATCTGGACTTTTGACTGCAATGCCTCAGTAGAGGGCGAACTGGCAGTCAGCGCACAAATCATTTGTGCAGCTATGGTGCAAAAATGATCGATCCACGCGCGATCGTTCATCTTAATGCTGAACTGGCGCCCGATGTCAAAGTTGGCCCATATTCCATCATTGGTCCTGACGTACAAATTGATGCGGGCACCGAAATCGGTCCGCATGTGGTGATTAATGGTCCGACTACGATAGGCAAAGACAATAGCATTTATCAATTTGCCTCTATCGGTGAAGATCCTCAGGATAAAAAATATGCTGATGAACTGACCCGTCTGGAAATTGGCGACCGTAATGTGATCCGCGAATTCTGCACCATGCACCGTGGCACGCAACAAGATCAAGGTGTCACCTTGATCGGTGACGACAATTTATTCATGGCCTACACCCATGTTGCCCATGATTGTGTAGTGGGTAATCACGTCATTATGGCCAATGGCGCTTCGATAGCCGGTCATGTGCATGTCGATGATCATGTCATACTGGGAGGTTTTACCCTGGTCCATCAATTTAATCCAATATGGTGAGTTTCCTGCGCAATGTCACGCGTGGCATTCTCCGCTAAGCCAATTCTGATTGCCGGTATCGACGAGGTCGGTCGCGGCTGCATCATAGGCCCAGTCATCGCTGCTGCGGTTATTCTCGACCCCGAACGCCCGATTCACGGCCTAACTGACTCCAAAAAACTCAGTGCAAAGAAACGCCAGCAATTAGCAGCTGAAATCCAATCATCTGCATTGGCTTGGGCCATAGGCCGTGCTGAGGCCAGTGAAATTGATACGATTAATATCCTGCAAGCCAGTTTGTTGGCCATGCAACGCGCTGTCGCACAACTGCAGCCTCAGCCAGATCTGGCGCGTGTCGATGGCAATCGATTACCCTTATTACCCTGCCCCGGTGAAGCCATTGTTCAGGGTGATTTATTGATTAGTGAAATTTCCGCGGCGTCTATCCTGGCGAAAGTCAGTCGTGATACTGAAATGCTGATCCTCGACAAGCTTTATCCTGGCTATGACTTAGCGATTCATAAAGGCTATCCAACCAAAGCGCATCTCGCTGCTTTAAACCAACTTGGACCCTGTCCACAACATCGTTTCAGCTTTGGCCCGGTTAAACGCTTTACTCAGGAGACAGCATGAGCACGAATTTTGTGCATCTGCGCATTCATACTGAATTTTCACTGGTTGACGGTATAGTCAGAATCAAACCTTTGGTCAAAAAACTGGCCGAATACCGAATGCCGGCTGCTGCTGTCACTGAACAAAGCAATTTGTTTTCACTGGTTAAATTACTTTGTTCCCTGATTGCTTCTATCTGGAATTACAGCGTGTAGGCAAACTCAATCAGGAACGCTATATTCATTTGGCTGTTGAACTGGCAATCGAACTGGATTTGCCGGTAGTGGCTACCAACGATGTTCGATTTATTAGTAAACACGATTTTGATGCCCATGAAGTACGCGTGTGTATTCATCAAGGCCGTGTGTTAGATGACAGTCGGCGTCCCCGTGATTACACCGACCAGCAATATCTGCGCAGCAGCGAAGAAATGGCCGCATTGTTTGCTGACATCCCCGAGGCCTTAGCCAATAGCGTAGAAATTGCTAAACGCTGTAATGTCGAGCTGACCTTGGGTGAAAACTATTTGCCAGACTTCCCGGTTCCTCCCGGCATGACACTGGATGAGACTTTTAAACAAGCATCCCGAGAAGGTCTGGAACAACGTTTCAAACATTATCCGCCCATAGGTTCGGGCAGTTTCGAACTAAATCGCCAGATCTATGATCAGCGCCTGGAAATTGAACTCGACGTGATTTGCCAAATGGGTTTTCCTGGCTATTTCATGATTGTTGCCGACTTTATTCAATGGGCTAAAAATAATGATATTCCAGTTGGACCGGGGCGAGGCTCCGGCGCCGGCTCTTTAGTTGCCTACGCCTTAAGCATTACTGACCTGGATCCCATCGAGTTCGACCTGCTGTTCGAACGTTTCCTGAACCCGGAACGGGTATCCATGCCTGACTTTGATATCGACTTTTGCATGGACAGACGTGACGAGGTGATCGAGTACGTAGCCCAGCATTATGGCCGCGATCATGTTTCACAAATTATTACCTATGGTTCCATGGCGGCCAAAGCGGTGATACGAGATGTCGGCCGGGTCATGGGCTTCCCCTACGGTTTTGTTGACAGACTGGCTAAACTCATCCCGTTTGAAATCGGCATGACTTTAGAAAAAGCGCTGGAAGATAGCCCAGATCTTAAAGCCGCTTATGAAAATGAAGAGGAAGTCCGCCCACTCATTGATATGGCCAGATCATTAGAAGGCATCTCCCGTAATGCTGGCAAACATGCGGGTGGTGTGGTCATCTCCCCCAGTAAGCTCACTGACTTTGCTCCACTATACTGCGAACAAGGGGGTGGCAATCTGGTCACCCAATTCGACAAAGATGATGTCGAAGCAGTTGGTCTGGTTAAATTTGACTTTCTGGGTTTAAGAACCCTAACCATCATTGACTGGGCACTTAAAACCATCAACCATCGCCGACAGTTACAGGGCCTGGACGCCATCGATATTAGTCAGATTCCTCGGGATGATGCGGACAGTTATGAACTGCTGAAAAAAGCTCAAACCACCGCAGTGTTCCAGCTGGAATCTCGCGGTATGAAAGAATTAATTAAAAAACTCAAGCCTGATTGTTTTGACGACATTATTGCCTTGGTTGCTCTGTTTCGTCCTGGCCCTCTGGAGTCAGGGATGGTGGACGACTATATCAATGTTAAACATGGCGCCAAGGCTGAATACGCCCACCCTCTTTTAGAACCGATACTCAAACCGACTAACGGCGTTATCTTGTATCAAGAGCAGGTGATGCAGATTGCTCGGGACATGGCGGGCTACACCTTGGGTGGTGCCGATATGTTGCGTCGCGCCATGGGTAAAAAGAAGCCAGAGGAAATGGCTAAACAACGGGAGATTTTTACCGAAGGTGCCGTCAATAATCAGATTGATGAGGGGGTGGCGACTTACATCTTCGATTTAATGGAAAAGTTTGCCGGTTATGGTTTCAACAAATCTCACTCGGCTGCCTACGCCCTTGTCGCTTATCAGACTGCTTGGTTAAAAGCTCATTTTCCTGCGGCATTTATGGCGGCGGTAATGTCGTCGGATATGGATAACACCGATAAAGTGGTGGTTCTGATTGATGAATGCCGCGAGATGAAATTACAGATTTGTCCTCCTGACCTTAATCTATCGAACTACCGTTTTACCGTAAATGATCATCAACAAATTGTTTACGGTATGGGCGCCATTAAAGGCGTTGGTGAATCGGCTATTGATGAATTACTGAACGAACGTGAGCGCAATGGCTTATTTATCGGGCTTTATGATCTGTGTAAACGCGTGGACTTACGCAAAGTCAATCGTCGGGTATTGGAAGCCCTGATTAAAGCGGGCGCTCTCGACAGTATCGCTCCCAATCGCGCCGCTCACCTAGCTGAACTGAGCACGGCCCTGCGTGTGGCTGAACAACACGGCAAAATGGCACAAACCGGTCAAAACGATTTATTTGGTTTAGGCGGGGCGACTGACACCTCAGATGATGACGAAGCCGACGCCTATACGGCTATCGTCGAGGCTTGGAGCGAAAAAGACCGTTTAGAGGCGGAAAAACAAACCTTAGGCCTGTTTCTGACTGGTCATCCCATCGCCGAATATTTACCGGAACTCAAACACATCACTCACGGCACATTAGGGTGTTTACAAGCCGATGCTGAACGCTCCAAAGGTCGTATGGAAGCCAGAGTCGCTGGTCTGGTTGTCGACATCCGAACCCGTCAAACCAAACAAGGTAAAACAATGGGGTTTGCGGTTTTGGATGATAGCAGTGCAAGACTCGAAATTGCGACTTTTAGCAATGTCTATGACAAATACCGTGACTTGATAGGCAAAGATAAAATTTTAATCGCTGAAGGCGCATTGGCGGTCGATGACTTTACCGGCAATCTGCGACTGACCACTGAAAAGCTCTATAGCATGGAGCAGGCTCGGGAAGCCTTTGCGCGGGGGATTACTTTGGAATGTCATAACCCGCAAGGTGAAATGCTTTTGGAATTTGTGGAAAGATTGCAGAGCCTGCTCTCACCTTATTGTGGCGGGCAGTGCCCAATCTACATCGAATACGTGACAGATCAGGCCAGAGCCAGTCTACAACTCGGCGAAGACTGGCGGGTATTTCCCAGCGACGAATTGCTGTTACGCTTACGTCGCTGGTTATCTGCGGAGCAAGTCTCGGTTAAATATAAATAAAACCGAGACTTACTGGTATTAATCCGAATTGCTTTCGCTAGGAGCAGCTTTTTCAGCCTGAGGCACTTCTTGACGTGGCGTTTCAGCTTGCTTACGCTCAGCATAGCTATTGGCATAACTGCGTGGTGCACTGTCAGTCGATTCCTGGCTAGACGCTGAAGAACCACCCTCTTGCTGAACATTCTCGCGGTTAGCTCCATCCTGAGCCGCTCTTTCTCCGTTGCCACCACCATTGCCACGACCACGACGACGGTTACGATTCCGTCTAGGACCACGCTCGGTTTTCGGCGCACCTTCAGCAACAGGGCCTTGTGACGCAGTATTTTCAGCAGGTTTTTCTTGCGCAGGGGCTTGGGTTTTAGCACTTACAGCCTCATTGCTGGTAACCACCGCATTGGGTCCTGCGTTACTGCGTTTGTTACGACGCGAACGTCCAGAACGGTCACGACGATTATTGCGTGATTTACCTGATTTACTGTCACCGGTTTTTTCAGCATCTTCTTCTTGAGTTTTAGCCGAACTTCCCACCAATTTTTGCCAGAAGCGTTGTATCAGGCTGCCTGAACTTTTTTTGTTCTGCACAGGCGCTGGGGCATCAGGCAAGAATTCTTTAACCGCTGCTTTTTCCAGTTTAGGTGAGGTTTGCTTCACAAACTCTGGCAAAGCAATTTCTTCTTCTTTGATAAATTGATGGCTGGTTTTGTCTTCGGTACCATCCAGCGATTTGATCCGTTCGATATCATAGGCAGGCGTTTCTAAATGCTTGCTTGGCAGCACCATGATACTGACACTCAGGCGTGCTTCTAATTCCTGTATCGCCGCA
>RFQK01000071.1 GCA_009925045.1 Methylococcaceae bacterium | reverse complement strand
TTTTAGCCGCGGCGTCACGCGCTCTGGCATTTTCCTGAGCCTGAGTTTGAGCCGCATCCAAATTATGCAATTGATCTGATAGACTCGGATCTGCAAGCGTTTGTGAACTCAACAATACTAAAAAAGTAAAAATCAGCTTTTTCATTTTTGCGGTTCTGGGCAAGTGGCATTAGGTTGAATACGGGTTTCATTTGGGCCGGTAGAAATAATCAATGCGGTTTCGCCGACTTTAAATTCACAAATTCTGCCCACTTGTGCAGAGGTATAAATTTTGTCGTTTTCGATATAGGCAATTGATACACCTTCAACCAGGACTTTATCCGCCACTAAAGATCCCGCAGCTGCCCCCAAAGCACCACCTGCTGCAGTGGTTGCAATAGTACCGCCAGTTCCGATACCTCCAAAACCACCACCTAAACCACCCGCAATCGCGCCTAAAACAGCGCCACCAATTTGTGCTTGTTTTTTCTGTTCAGAGTTATCGATTTCAATTTTAGCCGGCAATACCGCCGTAATTTTTATGGTTCTTGCGGCTTGAGCCATATTGACCTGACCAGCCCTGTAAACGTTACCTTTTAAGTTTTCACCCGTTGCAGCACAGCCGCTTAGGGCCACCAGAGTGAGAATGAGCCATTGTGCTTTCATATGTTACTCCTGAGTAATGGATAGTAATGTGCAAGTAAAGCCTTAAAGGAAAAAGCTAAACATCTGGTAGTTAAATCAGTCAGTATTATCTAACTTATTCTCTTCAGTTGCTGGGTCCGTGTCATCAGACATCTGTTCCGTCAGACTTTTGGGTAATTTTTTCTTAACCTTTACCCCTAACTCCTCAAATGCCGTCGCCTGACGCAATAAATTACCATGTCCGGTGCTCAGCTTGTTAACGATACCGTCATAGGTTTTATGGACAGTCGACAACTGATTGCCCAGTTTTTCAATATCTTCGGCAAAACCCCGAATCTTGTCGTACAAAGCGCCAGCTTTATCGGCAATCAGACGCGCATTTTCATTTTGTTGTTCGTAACGCCAAATGTTTTGCACGGTTCGCAAAGTAGCTAACAAGGTAGAAGGCGTCACTACCACGATCTTGTGTTCAAACGCTTCATTAAACAGTCTTTCATCCGCTTGAAAGGCTGCCAGAAACGCTGCTTCTATGGGCATGAATAACAGTACAAAATCCAAACAACGTAAGCCCTTCAGACTGGAATAATCTTTGTCGCTCAGGCCTCGAATATGCTGACGCACTGCGTCGACATGCTGCCTTAGAGCATCCTGACGTTCCGCGTCTTCTTCACTGGCACAATAACGCTCGTAGGCGATTAAAGACACTTTAGAGTCAATAACGATATCTTTGTTTTCCGGCAAGCGCACAATCACATCAGGTTTAAATAGGCGATTATCCTGATCACGAAATGAGCCCTGTGTTTCATATTCCAAGCCTTTACGCAGGCCGGATTGCTCCAACACCCTTTCCAGTATCATTTCGCCCCAGTTACCTTGGGCCTTATTGTCACCTTTTAAGGCTTTGGTCAGATTCAAAGCCTCCTGATTCATTTTCTGGGTGTCGCGACGCAACGAATGAATTTCTTCCCGTAATGAAATCCTGTCTTTGCTTTCATTGTCGTAGACAGTTTCAACCCGGGTTTTAAAATCACCTAATTGCTGTTGCAGAGGCGCGACCAGGTTCTGAATATTCAGCTGGTTTTGTTCGCTAAATTGTTTACCGCGCTCTTCAAAAATTTTGTGGGCCAGATTTTCAAACTGCACTTTTAGCTGTTGTTCGGCTTCTTGAAGCAATCTGAGCTTTTCACTATGACTTTTTTGCTGTTCTTGCTGACGCGCCTGTAAATCGGCATTTTCGGTTTTGAGTTGCAAGACGGCTTGCTGCAATTCGATTAACTCAGCCTCTTTTAGCGGAATTTGTGACAGCCGCTCATCAGCAATCGCTAGTTGGATGGTTTGTTGCTGTAGCTGGCTATTTAAGGCATCAAGGTTCTGCAGTAATCGTTGATGGTGGCGTTTGGCCAGCCAGCTTGTGACAACATAGCTAGCCAGAACAGCCAGACCCAACATCGACAACCAGAATTCTGTTTCCATACCACCTCGATGCGGCTTGATGACGACCCGAAACTACAGTTGTGCCATGACCCGCTGAGCTGCAGTGACGGTTGCTGAGATATCGGCATCGCTGTGGGCTATCGAAACAAATCCAGCTTCAAACGCTGAGGGGGCCAGATAAATCCCTTCCGCCAACATCGCGTGAAAGAAACGTTTAAAGCGCTCCAGATCACATTTGACCACTTGGGAAAAACGGCTAACGGGTGTTTCATCACTAAAAAACAATCCGAACATACCGCCTACCTGATTAGTGGTGAATGCAATACCTGAGGCATCGGCAGCCGCTTGCAAGCCACTCAGTAACTGAGCGGTTTTAGCTGTCAGGCTAGCGTAAAAACCCGGCTCACTGATCAATTCCAGGGTTTTGAGACCGGCTGCCATGGCCACCGGATTACCCGATAAGGTGCCCGCTTGATAAACAGGACCTAATGGCGCCAGATACTCCATAATTTCGCGTTTGCCCCCAAACGCACCGACTGGCATACCGCCGCCGATAATTTTACCCAGGGTGGTTAAGTCCGGTTTAACCTGATAAACACCTTGCGCACCGTGTAAATCAACCCGAAAACCGGTCATGACTTCGTCAAAAATTAAGACACTGCCATACTGATCACAAACCGCACGTAATGTTTCTAAAAAGCCAGGCTCGGGTGGAATACAATTCATATTGCCTGCGACAGGCTCAACAATGATACAGGCAATTTGTTCACCGATTGCGGCGAAGGTTTGTTTGACTTGTTCACTGTCATTAAAGCTCAGTGTAATAGTGTCGGCAGCAACGGCACTGCTGACACCCGGAGAACTGGGCACACCAAACGTTAAAGCACCAGAACCGGCTTTAACTAACAAAGAATCAGAATGACCGTGATAACAACCTTCAAATTTAACGATCTTGTCACGCGCGGTAAAACCGCGTGCCAGACGAATTGCACTCATAGTCGCTTCGGTTCCTGAGCTGACCATACGAACCAAATCAATGGAAGGCAATAAGCGACAGACTGTCGCCGCCATTTCAGTTTCGATTTCGGTAGGCGCACCAAAACTCAGTCCTCTGTCTGCCGCATCTTTAACCGCTTGAATCACGGCAGGGTGGGCATGACCCAAAATCATAGGCCCCCATGAACCCACATAATCAATATGTTGACGTTGTTCACTGTCATAGATATAGGCACCCTGGGCACGACTAAAATACACCGGCGTTCCACCTACACCACTAAATGATCGTACTGGTGAATTCACACCGCCCGGGATGTAGCGTTTAGCTTGAGTAAATAATTCAGATGCTTGTGTCATGATAATGTGTCGTTAGAAACAAAAAGTGCCGCTAAGCGGATTTCCCGTCGCGGCACTGTTTAGTTAAATTTTTCCGCTTATTGAGGTTTGCCAAAGATTTGCGGGCCTTTGAATTGTTTCTTGTTTTGCAGACAGAAAAAGGTCGCTGTATCAAATTTAATTTGCATGGTGCGACTATCAACACCATCTTCGATGTATTTTTCAGCATCGGCATCGCTTAAATTTTCTGCAATGTAATTGGCGATACAACCGCAGTTTTCCTGAGCTCGTTTTTCTTCAATATCGGGATTAACTGCCGCTTTCAGTTCACGTTCGACACAAACCTCGCTAAATTTTTCGACAAAATCTTCTTTTACCGATTTGCTGGCCTCGTCTTTAATCACAATATCGGCCTGATGTTTGGCATGATCCACTGGTGTGGAAGCGGCTTGTTGCACACTCGCAGCATTTTGCTCAGATTCGTTACTCGAACAAGCAGTCAGCACCAAGCTTAACGCGCTTAGCACCAAGGCAATCATCAGGTTAGCATTTGAAATATGTTTCATGGTGTCGTGTATGTCTTAGTTAATTAAATCGTTCAACAAGATACTCAATCGCTGTCGTTGAATATTCTGCCGTAAACGGTTAGCCATAATAATGCTTTTTAACTGATTTAAGGCTAATTGGAAATCATCATTCACGACTAGATAATCAAACTCAGCAAAATGCTGCATTTCCGCCACAGCATCACGCATACGTCTGGCAATAATTTCTGCCGAATCTTGACCACGATTTTGCAGTCTTTGCTGTAAGATTTCAATCGAAGGCGGCAGAATAAAGATCGATAAGGCAGCAGGTAAGCGTGCTTTGATTTGCTGAGCGCCTTGCCAGTCGATCTCTAAAATCACATCAAGTCCATTTGCCAGATTATCAGTAACGGTTTGCTGAGCGGTTCCGTAAAAATTATCAAATACTTGCGCGTGTTCCAAGAATGCCTGATCGGCCACCATGCTCGAAAATTCCTCACGCGTGACAAAAAAGTAATCTTTAGTATCCAGTTCGCCAGGGCGCATCGCTCGGGTGGTATGTGAAACCGAGACGGCAATGCTGTCGACGTCCTCGCGTAATTGTTTAACCAGACTGGTTTTGCCCGCACCCGAAGGAGCGGAGATAATGTAAAGGGTACCGGTGCTCATTTAGAAAAAACAGTGGCTCATCATGTGTTTGCTTAGATGAAGCATTCTTGGCTGTTAGTGATGAAGAGTCAAGCCCCAATAAGTCTCTGTGATATGATCATCAGCCTTTGACACTGGATTTTTGTTCGCAAATGAGTGCTATCTGGAAAAATTGTCTGGCCAAACTGGAACATGAAGTTCCGACTGCGGATTTCAGTACTTGGATCAGACCTCTGCAAGCCGTAGAATCAGGCAATTACCTAAAACTGTTAGCGCCTAACCGTTTTATCATCGATCACATCAAGCAACATTTTTTATCGACCATCACCGATGCGGTTAGCGAGTTCTCTAACGCCACATTGAGTGTTCAATTCGATATTGGTAGCAAAAAAACCACGGTTGCCCCCGCACCCAATACCAACGCCCCCGCTGCGGCTAAAAAAAATCAATCCAATTTCCTGAATCGCGCCTTTAATTTCGATAATTTTGTCGAAGGCAAATCCAATCAGCTGGCCAGGGCCGCTTCGCAAACTGTGGCTGAAAACATTGGTAAGGTCTACAACCCTTTATTTATCTACGGCAATTCCGGTTTAGGTAAAACCCATCTAATGCATGCTATTGGTAATGCAGTGCTGCTAAAGAACCCCAATGCCAATATCGTCTATTTGCATTCGGAAAAATTTGTTCAAGACATGGTCAAAGCTCTGCAACAAAACAGCATCAATCAATTTAAAGCCTATTACCGCAATATTGACGTGTTGTTGATGGACGATATTCAGTTTTTAGCTGGAAAAGAACGTTCACAGGAAGAGTTTTTTCATACTTTCAATAACTTACTCGATCAGAAACACCAGGTTGTTTTAACCTGTGACCGTTACCCTAAAGAAATTGAAGGTCTGGAAGATCGTTTGAAATCGCGTTTCAGCTGGGGCTTACCGGTCGCTATCGATCCACCGGACTTAGAAACCCGGACCGGATCTGGAAGGTGCTTTGCGAAGAGTCGTGGCTAATTCGCAGTTTACTGGCCGTGAAATTACCCTGGAATTTACCAAAGAAGCCTTACACGATTTAATTAATTTGCAGGACCGATTGGTCAGTATCGACAACATTCAGAAAACGGTGGCGGAATACTTCAAGATTCGTTTAGCGGATTTGTCATCCAAACATCGTAAACAGTCGATTACCCGTCCACGTCAGATTGCCATGACTTTGGCGCGTGAACTCACAACCCATAGTTATCCCGAAATTGGCGATGCTTTTGGTGGTCGTGATCACACGACGGTGATAAACGCTTGCAAGCGAATTGCTGAACTGCGGGATAAAGATGTAAAACTGGCAGAAGATTATCAAAACTTGTTGCGCACCTTGTCGCATTAAGCAATGACCGAAACGTCTGTTCAGTAAAAGATATTCAGCTTGTGGAGTTGTCTGTGGGCAAATAGCTCATAAAACTGTGGATAAGTTGTGCTGATTTTAGCTTCAACTACTTATCCACAAAGCATACACACGCTAAAACCCTGGGAATTCACAGATTTTAAATCTTTCAAGCGTTTGATTTAAAATAGGTAAAATACGTTATCCACAGATTATAGTCTGTGTAATAGTAACAATAAAATAAATAAATCTTTCTTATGAAATTTACTATTAATCGTGATCAGCTTTTAACACCCTTACAACAAATCGTCAGTGTGATTGAGAAAAGGCAAACGATGCCTATTCTGTCCAATGTTTTATTACAGTTGGTTGATCAACAATTAACGATGACGGGTACGGATACTGAAATCCAGATTGTCAGCACTATCCAGAGTGAATTTCCCGCAGAAAACGGCCAGATCACTGTGCCGGCTCGAAAGTTTTTGGATATCTGTCGTTTGTTGCCAGCTAATGCGGAAATTAGTTTTCAACTTCAAGACGATAAAATCAAACTGAGTTCGGGACGCAGCCGCTTTTCTCTCAGTAGCTTACCGGCTGAACATTATCCAGAGTTCAACGCCACCGAAGCGGATTACCAATTTAGTATCAATAGCGGTAAATTGAAAAAAGCTTTGGACAAAACCTTGTTTTGCATGGCCAACCAAGATGTGCGCTACTACCTGAATGGTTTGTTATTGCATATCAGTAATAGTCGTTTGAAATTAGTCGCTTCAGACGGTCATCGTTTAGCTATTTACGAAGATGACATTGGTCATGCTACAGGCTATGAAGTTCGTATCATCATCCCGCGTAAAGCGGTTCAGGAATTGCATCGCCTATTGGATGATGCAGACCTTGAACTGGGTGTGCAGTTTTCCAATAATTTCATCCGTGTTGAATACAAGCAAGTTGTGTTTTCATCAAAACTGATTGACGCTAAATTTCCTGATTTCAGTAAAGTCTTTAGTCAGGATGCTATGCCGCCCTTAGTGATTGCAAAACAAAGTTTACGTGATGCCTTAACTCGAGTGGCCATACTGTCGAATGAAAAATATAAAGGGGTCAGTTTTGATATTGGACGTGAGTCATTGAAATTAAGTGCCCACAATCCAGAACATGATTCGGCTGAAGAAGAACTTTTGATCGATTTTGCCGGTGAACCCTTAAATATTGCCTTTAATTCACAATACATTTTGGATGCTGTCAGTAATCTGGATTCAGATACTGCACGAATTACCATTGCCACCAATGCGAGCAGTTGTTTTGTGGAAGACCCTGAACAACATGCGTTTCGTTTTGTGGTCATGCCGATGCGGATGTAATGTGCGGATATGCCTCTGATCAAACTGGATATTCATGCGCTAAGAAACATCAATGCCTTGAGTTTCGCGCCTGCCAAGGGGTTAAATTTTTTGGTGGGTGCTAATGCCAGTGGCAAAAGTTCTATTCTGGAAGCGCTTTTTATTCTGAGCCGGTCACGCTCTTTTCGCAC
>RFQK01000008.1 GCA_009925045.1 Methylococcaceae bacterium | reverse complement strand
CGGCAAAATTCAGGCAATTGATTTGCCGCGTCCACGCAGTCGTAAAGCCTTACTACAACATCCAGATTACTACGCGTATCGGGAAAGTCTGCTGAGTTTCCTGAACGAATGTGATCACACTCATTAATTAGCCCGATTTTTAACAGTATTGGAGAAGTGTATGCCCAAGTCATGCCCAAAATTTAGCAAACGCCACTTATATGCCAGTGTGATTGCACTTGCATCATCAGGAGTCGTTCATGCGGATATCACTAAAGAAATAGAAGATGCACTGAATTTTTATCACTACGGAAGTAATGGTGCCGTAAAAACCGATTTGAATTATCGCTGGGAAAATGTGGATCAGGATGCAGGTGCGAAAAACATTCATACCGCCAAAGATCCAAAAACTGCTAATGCCAATACAGCCAGATTACGTCTGGGTTATCAGACACCTTATTTCCATGATTTTCAAGCTTATGGTGAATATGAAGGTAATTACGCCTTACAGGAGGATTACAACAGTTCAGTGAATGGTCGATCCTTATATAGCACCATCAAAGATCCGGATAGAAGTGAGTTGAACCAGTTCTGGCTGGCCTATAAAGGGATTAATGACACCCTGATTAAAGTGGGACGCCAGCGCATTAAGCTGGATGATGACCGTTTTATTGGTAACGTGGGTTGGCGGCAGATGGAACAAACCTATGATTCGGTTTTGATTACGCACAATAATCAGACCTTATTCGGCCTGACCGTGAATGCTGGGTATATCGATCATATACAAGGTGTCGATGGCAAAACCGAGTCATTAAATGCTCCTATCTTGAATTTGAACTACAAAGTAAACGATTGGGGTAACTTGATTGGGTATGGCTACTGGCTGGATTATCGGGATTCAAAGGCAAATAAAGCCTTATCATCGCAGACATATGGCATACGCTTTGATGGTAAATCGCCGCAGTTTTGGGATAGCGTCAATTTCTTATATACGACCGAATGGAGTAACCAGTCCAATTATGCTGATAACCCTAACCAGTATCAGGTCGACCGTTTTAATTTTATGGGGGGCGCCACTGCGTTTAACCTGAGCTTACAGGGGGCAGTCGAACAGTTGAATGGTCTAGGGGCGACTAAAGCCGATTCAAGATATGCCTTCCAGACTCCTTTGGGTACTAACCACGCTTTTCAGGGTTGGGCGGATCTATTCCTGACGACGCCTGGTCAGGGTATTCGTGATGTATTTGCGACAGCCAGCTATAAAATGCTTAACGATAGTCTGATATTAACCGGTGTTTACCACGATTTTTACGATGATACCGGCAAAACCCAATATGGGACCGAATGGGATTTTTCAGCACTAAAGAAATTTGGTAAACATTATTCCGTGTTGGCGAAATACGCCAATTTCAATACCGATAACGGCTCGTTTACCGATACCCAAAAATTCTGGATTCAGGGCAATATCAGTTTCTAATCGGCTCGTTAACCCCGAAGCTGAAGGCTTCGGGGTTACTTCAACAAATCAGCCATCGCCACCACGTTTCTGGCCATTTCTCCTAAAGACAGTTTTCTATCCATCGCCAGTTTTCTTAAAGCATGATAGGCCTGATCTTCGTTATAGCCTTTAGATTTAATCAGTAAGGCTTTCGCTTGATCAATGAATTTACGATCCTCAAGTTGATTGCGAGTTTTTTGTAATTCATCTTTAAGTGCCTGTTGTTCATGAAAACGAGCGATGGCAATTTCGATAATACTTTTTAAACGCCTCGGTTCTAATCCATCGACAATGTAGGCACTGACACCTGAACGTATCACTTTGTTAATGGTTTCGGTTTGCTGATCTTCCGCGAACATAATCACCGGCAGGGGGTACTCCTGGTTAATCTGTTTCAGCATAGCCAGAATGGCGGCATTAGGTGAATAAAGATTTAAGACCACGGCATCGGGTTGTAATTGATTAATAATTTCCAAGGACTGAATGTTGCTCAAAAACAGGAAAATGATCGCGCCGGCATTGCCATAAGCACCGACAATTCCTGCTACCTCGCCGGTGATCGGTCTGCGTATCAACGGAACAAAGGCAAAAATAGCGCCCTCAGCTGCCTGCATAAATACTGAACAAAACAGGATGATGAACACCGTCAGCCATAATGACCAGTCGCTGGCAATGAATGCCATTAAGGAATAACCGGCCGTTAAGCCAGTGCTGAATAAAAACAGGGCTAACCGACGACCGATCCGGTCGCTCAATAAGCCACCCAGCGGTCTGGCAATGATATTAGTGATGACAAAGCTGGATGCTAATAAACCTGCATTTTGCATGCTCAGTTGCTGTGTTTCAGCAAAGGTATTGAATAAAAACAAAGGCAGCATGGAAAGCACAGCGAGTTTGGATCCAAACGTAATCAGATAAGTAATAGCCAGAATAAAGACCTGGCTATAACGATATTGATAGATACTCGCTACTGGACGGCTTAAACGCACCGAATTGGTTTTGACCAGTTGATAAGCATGAAGTAAAAAGGTAAGTGTTACCAATCCCTGTAAGAAACAGGTGTTGATCAGGTCGAGTACGGCGAATTCCGGTGTATGAAGTTTCCAGATCAGAATGGCCAGTGACGCGTACAAAGGAATGAGGCTCAGCATATATAAGAATAAATCGCTGATGCTGCTGACTTCCATAGTCGATGCTTGTTTACTTTGTTCCCCTGCAAGTTCGGGTGGGAAATTCTCAACGTTTTGGTAATAAACCCATGCAAAGAGCAGAGCAATCAGTCCGGTTAAAGCAATGGCATAACGCCAGCCGTCCTGATCATCAAAAAGAAATGCCAGACTTGGTAAGCTGATAGCAGCAAATGCCGCACCGAAATTTCCCCAGCCGGCATAAACCCCTTCAGCTGTGCCAATTTGGCTGGACGGAAACCAATCACCAATGATCCTTACCCCAACCACGAAACCTGCGCCTATAAAGCCTAATAAAAACCGCGCCCAGGCCAATTGTTCAAAATTCTGCGCAAAAGCGAACATGAAGCAGGGGAGGCTAGATAAAGCCAGTAATACGCTGTAAGTGATTTTCGCACCCAGGCGATCGACGACCATGCCGACAATAACCCGTGCCGGTATGGTCAGTGCCACATTTAACAGTAACAGGATTTCAATTTCCCGCGATGAGATGCCGAGGCTGTGTTGTATGGACAGTAAGAGTGGTGCGTGGTTAAACCAGACAACAAAGCTGATGAAGAATGCAATCCAGCTGAGATGCAAGATTTTGGTTTTGCCCTGACAATCGAACAGGGTAAAAGAGCGAGCCGACATTAGAATAATCCAAAATTATGTACAGCTCATTCTTAGCAATTATCATTCCATTAAAATGCTCTTCTATGACCAGGAGATTAGGCGATGGCATTTGATCAAGCCATGGTTCCTGCCTTCTTTTGGTGCAAAAGATTTGATTTGGTGCAAAAAACTCTGCGATGGGTATGCCTGTTGTAATGATAAGACGGCGCTTTTCATGCACTTAAAACAAATTATAAATTGGCATCGAATTTGCTAAATTAAAACTAAGTCTCATTGAGAGACCCCTCCCATTTGTGAATTGGACAAAGGCGTCCTGTTTGAATGATTTTTTTCATTCATCAGGCCGCCTTTTTTTTGGCCTGAACAAATGTTGGTCCTGAAGAGTTTTAACACCAGTGAAGTGAGCTGGTGCAATTGTGAGTGAAGAGGTTAACAATGCAAAGCAAACAAAGCTTAGTGGTCATTGGCAATGGCATCCATTTGTACCGCCAGTCGCTGGTCATGACCGAGCTCAGTGTTTAGTTTATCGCACTATAGAAGACCTTGAAGCAATTCAAGCGGCTGCTCGTCAATCTAAAATCGGTACAGTAGTTGGTGGTGGTTTATTAGGTCTGGAAGCCGCTAAGGCACTGCATGATTTGGGTCTGGAAACCCATGTGGTGGAGTTTGCGCCGCGCTTAATGGCTGTTCAGCTGGATGAAGAGGGTGGAAAAGTTTTAAAACAAAAAATCGAAGCCTTAGGGGTGACAGTGCATTTGCAGAAAAACACCACCCTAATCGATGACGGTACTCAGTGTTTGCATAAAATGAATTTTGCTGATGGTGACAGCTTAGAAACCGATATCGTATTGTTTTCTGCCGGTATCAGACCTCGGGATGAACTGGCACGTCAATGCGGACTGGAGCTGGGTCCACGCGGTGGGATTGTCATTAATAATCAATGTCTGACATCGGATAGCCACATATACGCCATCGGTGAATGTGCCTTATGGAATGGCCAGATATTTGGTCTGGTGGCACCAGGATACACGATGGCCCGAAGTGTGATTGCGCATTTAGCCGGACAAGAACAGCCCTTCACCGGTGCTGATATGAGTACTAAATTAAAACTCATGGGGGTTGATGTCGCCAGTATTGGTGATGCTCAGGCCAAAACTCCGGGTGCATTAAGTTTTCAATATACCGATGGCTTAAATCAGATTTATAAGCGTCTGATTGTCAGTGCCGATGCCAAACAGCTGTTAGGTGCAGTTCTGGTAGGGGATGCCAGTGCTTACGGTAGTTTGCTGCAATATTGTCTGAATGGTCTGACATTACCCGAAAATCCCGACAGTCTGATTTTGCCGCAACAAAGGGGTGAATCGGCATCAGTGGGTGTTGATGCATTGCCTGAGACCGCGCAAATTTGTTCTTGTTATGCCGTTAGTAAAGGTGATCTGTGTGGCGCTGTGGCAGAGGGTTGCAGCACTGTCGCTGAGCTGAAAGCAACGACTAAAGCCGGTACTGGCTGTGGTGGTTGCGTCAGCTTGATGAAATCGGTTCTGGATAATGAACTTAAAAAAGCCGGAATAGCGGTTAATACCGATATCTGTGAACATTTTCCTTATACCCGTCAAGATTTATACCACCTGATTCGGGTCGGCGAGATTAAGACCTTCCAAGATTTAATTCATCAACATGGCAGTGGTTTAGGGTGTGAAGTCTGCAAGCAAGCAGTGGGTTCCATTCTCGCTTCGCAATGGAATGATTATGTTCTCAAGAAAGTTCCCTTTCTGACGAGCTCAAGCAGGGATTGTTATCTAACATCCCGCTGGCACGTCTGGGTGAATCTGAAGAAATTGCCGGTGCAGTCAGTTTCCTTTGTTCAAAGGATGCGGGATATGTGACGGGTGAGACGCTACACGTGAATGGTGGCATGTATATGGCATAATGCGCCCGCCGAATGGGGGTGACATTGTCGCTATGGGTTCGAATGAGATGCCACAAGGCGTCGGTTGGGATAAAAACCCTTGTCAATGACGGGTTTCAAATTAAAATGGCAGTCTCTGGCTGTACCCGAGAATGTGCCGAGGCCCAGGGTAAAGACATCGGTGTCATTGCAACTGAAGGCGGTTGGAATCTGTATGTCTGTGGTAATGGTGGCATGAAACCGCGTCACGCCGATTTGTTAGCCACTAATCTGGATAAAGCCACTCTGATTCGCTTAATCGATCGTGTACTAGTTTTTTATGTTCGGACTGCTGACAGACTACAAAGAACTTCAGTATGGCTGGATAACCTGGAAGGGGGGCTAGACTACTTAAAATCGGTTGTGATAGACGATAGCTTGGGCCTAGCACATGAACTTGAACAACACATGCAAAGTGTCATTGACAGCTATCAATGTGAATGGCAAACCACGGTTAATGATGAAAATCAGTTAAAGCGTTTTCGTCATTTCGTTAATAGCCCCAAGGGTGATGAAAGAGTTGTCTTTGTGCAAGAGCGCAGTCAAATCAGACCAGCTACAGCCGATGAGATTCAACAACTGCCAATAGTGGAGCAAGTCGCATGAGTCATTGGATCAATGTCTGCCATCGGCAGGATTTACAAGAGGATTCGGGTGTTTGTGTGTTGGTGGATAAACAGCAAATTGCTGTGTTTTATTTCACTCAACTTGACCAGGTGTTTGCGGTAGGTAATTTCGATCCGATTGCTCAAGTCAATGTGTTGTCTCGGGGCATGGTCGGCGATCTGGGCGGTGAACCTATGATTGCCTCGCCCTTATATAAACAGCATTACAGTTTGTTAACCGGACGTTGTTTCGAAAAACCAGAATACTCAATTCCGGTCTATCCGGTCCGGATCATGGGTGATCAGGTATGTCTGCAACTGAGTGGTACCTAAGCCTATGAAAAAACTAAAGCTTGTGGTGATCGGTAACGGCATGGCAGGTATGCGCACCCTAGAAGAGTTGTTGTCTGCTGAACCGGATTTGTATGACATTAGCGTGTTTGGTGCTGAAGCTCATGGTAACTACAACCGGATCTTGTTGTCTTCGGTATTGTGTTGAAATACAGTGAAACGCATCGACATGCTATTGTTTTGGGCGGCGGTTTACTGGGTTTGGAGGCTGCCAATGGTTTACTTCAAAGAGGCATGTCGGTCACTGTGATTCATAACCATGCGGTCTTAATGAATCGCCAGTTAGATTCGGTGGCTGGGCAATTGTTACAGGATCAGCTTCGTGCTAAGGGAATGGCCTTTGAGTTGGCTGTCAGATTGCAAGCTATTCTGGGTAACAGTGAACAACATATTGAAGCCATTCAACTGGATGATGGTCGGGTGCTGGCGTGTGATTTACTGGTGTGTGCGATTGGGATTCAACCGAATATTCAACTGGCAAAACAAGCCGGTTTATATTGTGAACGCGGGATTGTGGTGAACGATACTTTACAGACCTATGATCCCAGTATCTATGCGGTAGGGGAATGCATTCAACACCGTGGTCAGACCTTTGGTTTGGTGGCACCCTTATATGAACAGGCGAAAATTTGTGCCAATCATCTGGCTGCCCATGGCATGGCAGGGTACGTCACTCCCCCTATGGCTACACAATTAAAGGTCACGGGTATTCAGTTATTTTCTGTCGGTGATTTTATGGGAGATGCAGACAGTGAAACACTGCAGTTTTCGGATAGTTTCTTAGGTGTCTACAAAAAAATAGTGATCAAAAATCATAAAATTCAGGGGGCTGTTTTATATGGTGATACCCATGATGGTCGCTGGTATCAGGACTTAATCGAACAGGAACACGATATAAGTGAATTACGCGAACAGTTATTGTTCGGCCAGCCAGCCATGAAGGCTGCGTCACTTAGCCATTAATCCGGTGCAGTTAATGTCACACAAAGCCTCTGAACAGCGTTTGGTCAAAACCACTTGTCCTTATTGTGGAGTGGGTTGCGGTATTCAAGCTGAGGTCAGTCAAGAAAGTCGTCAGGTTAAAGTGATTGGCGATCAGGAGCATCCCGCTAATTTTGGTCGTTTATGTTCCAAGGGGTCTGCTTTGGCAGAAACTCTGAGTCTTGATTCGCGTCTATTAGTGCCCAAAATGCATGGACAAAGCTGTGACTGGGATCAGGCATTAGATGCAGTTGCCCAAGGCTTAAGCGCAATCATTAGCCAATACGGTCCCGATGCCGTGGCTTTGTATGGTTCAGGTCAGCTGCTCACTGAAGATTATTATGTGGCCAATAAATTCATGAAAGGCTTCGTGGGTACGGCGAATATGGATACCAATAGCCGTCTTTGTATGTCCTCTTCAGTGGCCGGTCATAAACGCGCTTTTGGCTCCGACACCGTCCCGGGCTGTTATGAGGATTATGAACAGGCTGAATTATTCGTCCTGATCGGTTCAAACGCTGCCTGGTGTCATCCCGTCAGTTTTCAGCGTATCCGTGCCGCCAAAACGGCTAATCCACAAGTGAAAGTAGTCGTGATTGATCCGCGTGTGACGGCGAGCTGTGATATTGCTGATCTGCATTTGCCCGTCGCCAGTGGCACTGATGCCGTATTGTTTAATGGTCTGTTGCGCTATTTAGAACAGCATCATGTCTTAGATCAGGACTACATCGCTGAACACACTGAGGGTTTTTTAAGCTGTTTAGAGGCTGTACAGGCCTATGATGTGGAAACCGTAGCATCAGTCTGTGGACTGAGCGTGGAACACGTCAGCCGTTTTTATCAGGACTTTGCTGAGCATCAGCGGGTCATGAGTTTGTACAGTCAGGGAATTAATCAATCCAGCTCAGGGGTTGATAAAGTCAACAGTATTATTAATTGTCACTTAGCGACAGGTCGGATAGGCCAGCCGGGTATGGGGCCTTTTTCCTTAACCGGTCAGCCCAATGCGATGGGTGGACGCGAAGTGGGAGGCTTGTCCCATCAGTTAGCCGCTCATATGGACTTTGCTAATCCAGAAGACTACGACAGGGTTGCCAGATTCTGGAACACTGAGCGTTTAGCGAAACAACCGGGTTTGCCTGCCGTTGAGCTGTTCGACGCGATCGATGCCGGTGAAATCAAAGCCATTTGGATTATGGGAACCAATCCGGTGGTGAGTCTGCCTAATGCTGACAAAATCAAACAAGCCTTACAGAAATGTCCTTTAGTGATCGTTTCAGATTGTATTGAGCAGACCGATACGACTGCCTTTGCACACATTCTATTACCCGCTGCACCTTGGAGCGAAAAAGACGGAACTGTCACCAACTCAGAACGAAGAATTTCACGGCAACGGGCTTTGTTGCCCACCGCCGGTTTAGCACAACCCGACTGGTGGATTGTGTCGCAAGTGGCCAGACGTATGGGCTTTGTTGAGGCATTTAATTATGACAGCCCCTGGCAAATATTTGCTGAACATGCGGCATTATCCGCCTATGAAAATGACAATACACACGGAATACGCGATTTCGATATTTCCGGATTGGCGAGTATGGATCAACAGCAATATGAGCAGATGCAGCCAATTCAGTGGCCAGTTAATAGCCGCTATCCCAACGGTTGTCAGCGTATGTTTGCCGATGGTCATTTCTTTACCCGCTCTGGTAAGGCGCAATTGATCGCGATTACCCCTAAGTTGCCGGTTAAGCCAGTCGATTCTGAATACCCATTGAGACTCAATACCGGTCGGATTCGTGATCAATGGCACACCATGACCCGAACAGCCTTATCCACACGCTTGAATCAATTGCCGGTATCAATCGTCCCGATGACTGGTTTGCCAGCCTGCAAAGCTGGTTCCATGATGGAGCGAGTACCGACGGGGAATGGTTAAGTTACCAAGATGTCACTCAGGGTGATTATCGGATGGCACTTGTAGTGAAAGGACGGCTACAAGCCCTGGTCTTTATTAGTCAGAAGCCGCAAAGTTTTGATAAAGCTTGGTTAGAAAGTTTATTTTCCTTGCCAGAATTGTCACGTAGTGTTCGTCTAAATTGTCTGAGTGGACGGTCACCCGGTGATGAGGCCCAGACAGGTCCCGTGGTGTGCGCCTGTTTTAATGTGGGTCAAGCCAGTATTTGTCAGGCTATCACACAACAAAAGTTAAGCGATTATCAGCAAGTCGGAAAAGTGACCCGAGCAGGAACCAATTGCGGATCCTGTATTCCGGAAATTAAAGCTTTGCTCGCCCAGACAGCTAAAGCGCTTTAAGCCCAACGTTGTTGCAGATAAGCTTGGCGGGTGTCAAAAATGGCCTGAAGGCGTTTGCCAATAATCAAAGTATGCAAGAGTTCACCGAATAACCACCCGGGCATGGTGTAAAACACAATATCTTCAACTTGAGTGCCTGTTGGTGTAGCGGTTAGACGCACTTCATGGCTCCAGAATTTAAATGGCCCTTCTTGTTGCTGATAAATAAAGTATTGATGGGTTTGGCACTGGCTGACTTCAGACAGCCAGTCCATGGGGTAGCCGAATACGGCCTTCATGCGATAACTGATCAGCAAGCCGGCATAAATCTCATCAGGTACTTTGGACTCAATCTCCACATGAAAAAAATCTGGGGTAATTTCATTCAAAAAATAAGGCGATGAGAAGAACTTCCAGGCTTCTTCTACACTTAAATTCACGGTTTGTTGACGATAGAGTTGATGAATTTTCATAAGCTTCAAGGTAAGGGTTTGCTTAAACCTTACCTTGATTTTCAGCCTTTGCTAATCAGACTTTTGGATTGGACTTGATTCACCCAAATTGCACGCGGGTTTCGAGAGGATGACGCTGACGTGTGGCCAACTCTTTTTCTTGACACCCATGCTATGCGTGCTTAAACCCAGTGCCGTCGCTTGCAGAGCCAGATTTTGTACCGCTGCGCCGGTGTCATAGGCAGCCCAAGCATTGGCTTTATCGGAATTGCTAAAGTGTTGAGCAGCACTTGCCAGAATTAAAACGGGTGCCTGGCTGGCCCATAACTGATTTTTGGCCATCAGGCAGCTGAGTAGTTTTTCCCAACTATCAGGATGGCTGGTTTTATCACAGACGATAAACCGCCAAGGTTGTTCGTTCATGCAGGAAGGTGCCCAGTGTGCGGCTTCAAGGAGTGCAGTCAGATCAGCGCCTGATACTGATTTATCGGCCTGAAATGCTCTTGGGCTCCAACGATTCTGAATGATGGGATCTAGGTTTTGCGTGGTGATGGCTGCTTTGTTAGACATGATGACTCCTTATCCTAAAGGGTTTCCAATTTGGCAAAGGCTAGCATCAACCATTTAATGCCAGCCTGACGAAAATTAATCTGTACCCGCTCTTGTTCGCCATCGCCTTCGCTTTGCAGCACTACGCCTTCGCCGAATTTTTCGTGACGGACCATCTGGCCGATACGGAAGCGACTTTGACTATACGACTGGGTGGTTGGCGCGATACTGGCAGGGCGACTGACCTGCGCACGCAAGCGAATTTCCTCGAGTAGTTCGGTCGGGATTTCTTTCAAAAACCGCGAAGGGCGGGGGTAACTGTCTTTACCGTATAAACGGCGTGATTCGGCGTAACTGATAGTCAGTTGTTGCATGGCACGGGTGATGCCGACATAACATAAACGTCTTTCTTCCTGAAGACGACCCGGATCGTCGAGGGCTTGCTGTGAAGGAAATAAACCTTCCTCAACACCGACCATAAACACTTGCTTAAACTCTAGGCCCTTGGCGGCATGTAAGGTCATTAATTGCACACAGTCATCATCGGCATCACCCTGCATTTCTCCCGCTTCTAAAGCCGCATGAGTGAGGAATAAGTCGATATCGCTTAAGTTGTCAGGGTTGTCGGTATCAAAATCAAACAAACGGGCGGCGTTGACTAATTCTTCTAAGTTCTCAACCCGGGTTTCGCCCTTATCTTGTTTTTCTTTTTTGTAGAGTTCGATTAAACCACTGGCCTCAATCACGTGTTGAACACTTTCATACAGTGCTTCATGTTGAGCATTCTGGATGCCGATATTTTTGATTAGGCTGAGAAAATTGTTCAGAGCTGTGGCCGCACGTGCAGGTAGAAGCGCCTCGTGTAGCATCCATTCAGCCGCTTGCCAAAGTGATAATGAACGGTCACGCGCCAAAATACGCATATCATCCAGCGTTTTGGTGCCAATGCCGCGGGTGGGTGTATTGACCACGCGTTCAAAGGACGCATCATCTAATGGATTAGCCGACAAACGCAAATAGGCCAAGGCATTTTTGATTTCCATGCGTTCAAAAAAGCGCAAGCCGCCATAAACCCGATAGGGTGTGGCTGTGGTCATTAAACGCTCTTCAAACTGACGGGACTGCGCATTGGAACGGTAAAGAATGGCAATATCACGGCGTGAGCCACCCTCACGCACCCATTGGCGAATCTTTTCGACAACAAAATAGGCTTCATCCTGTTCGTTAAAGGCTGCATATAAAGCAATGGCCTGACCCTCGCCGGCATGAGTCCAGAGTTCTTTACCCAAGCGGCTGTCATTATGGGCAATCAAGGCATTGGCAGCCTTGAGTATAGTGCCAGTGGAACGGTAGTTTTGTTCCAGACGAATCATCAGATGGTCAGGATAGTGATCACGAAACTGATAGATGTTTTCGATCTTGGCGCCTCGCCAGCCGTAGATCGACTGATCATCATCGCCGACAACGAACAGATTGTTGTTGCCTTCAGTCAGCAGACGTAGCCAAGCGTACTGAATGGTATTGGTGTCCTGAAATTCGTCGACATGGACCTGCTGGAAACGCTGTTTGTAGAAGCTGAGTAATTCAGGATTGTCTCTTAATAGCTCATGGGCACGCAGCAGTAATTCTGCAAAATCAACCAGTCCGGAGCGGTCGCACAACTCTTCGTAGGCTTTGTAAACCAATAGCAGTTGTTGGTAGAAAAAGTCGCCATGACCAGGCATATGCCTAGCGCGTATGCCTTCTTCCTTCTGACCATTGATGAAGCCTTGGACCATTTTGGGTGGCCACTTGGTGTCATCAATTTGCAGGTTTTTAAGCAAGCGTTTAATGATACGTAGCTGATCATCACTGTCCATGACCTGAAAGGTTTCCGGTAAGCGGGCTTCCTTACAGTGCTGACGTAACAGGCGGTGGGCGAGGCCATGAAAAGTCCCTATCCACATTGATCGTGCCGACATTTGCAATAATTCTTCCACCCGCTGCCGCATTTCGTGAGCCGCTTTATTCGTAAAAGTTACCGCCAGAATATTGTGAGGAGCAATGTGATTGATCTGAATGTGCCAAGCAATTCTGTGCACCAACACCCGGGTTTTGCCACTTCCGGCACCCGCCAGAACCAGCATCGCTTGCGAAGGTGCAGAGACCGCGAGTCGTTGTGCATCATTCAAAGGATTTATGAGAGTAGAAACATCCATTTTTTATTGGCAGATTGTGAGTAGCTGTGTATATTGCCCTTGATGCAGAGCCTGCAGACAATATAAAAATACTGAAGAAAAGGGGAATGGCATGAGTTTCGATTATAAACGTTTGGTTAAATTTGAACACAACCTCGGTGCTAAGGACAAAAAAGTCCGTTTGTATTCGGGTGTTGTCTTATTGGCGGTTTCATTGTTTACCGCTAGCGTGTTAATGCTGCTAGTTGGTTTAGTCTTGGTGGCTACCAGTTATTTTGGCTGGTGTCCTGCTTATTCCGGCTTTAACAAAAGCACTGCATCCGCAGTCGTTACAGAATCTTCGGCTGACGCTGACGCTGACGCGGAATAATCTTGCTACAGGGAAGTCTTACAAGGCTTCCCTGTGTCCTAGTCATCCTTTTTTTCAAACTCTGCTTCGATGACATTATCTGAATAGCTCGAGGTTTTTCTAAATGCATTTGCGCCTTGGACGACGAGCAAGTGATGTTCAATCAAATAACGAGCAATGCGTCGGCGTAAACTGGGTATCAAACACGCAAAGCCCAAAAAGTCGGTAAAAAAACCGGGCGTAAGCAGCAAAGCACCACCGATCAGAATGATAGGACCTTCGATCATTTCATAAGCAGGAATCTGACCTTGTTGTAGATTGGTCTGCAGACGTCGCCAAGTTTCAAAGCCCTGTTTTCTCAGTAACCACGCACCGAGAACTGCGGTAAACACCACCATGAAAATAGTCGGAAAAGCACCGATCAAGCCACCTACTTGCAGAAGCACGTAGATTTCAATGAAAGGCACGACTAAAAAAAATGCAAACAAGATCTGAATGGCTTTCATGTGCTAACTCGGATTTCAAAATTAATACGGCAATACTAAAGCATATGCCGTTAATTTACTGGATAATATTGCCCAGTTAATGATTTTTTCTAAATGGATGGATTCATGCTAGTTAACCGTATCGTGATATTAGTTTGTTTGCTGCTAGGTGTTAACTCGGCGTGGGCTGAGGAACAGAGCTTTTTGCCTCCTGAGCAGGCGTTCAAATTAAGCATGGGGACTGTGACGTCCGATACGGTGGAATTGCGTTTTCAGATTGCAACTGGCTACCATTTGTATCGAGATAAATTTAAGTTTGAATCCAAAACCCCGGCGATTGAGGTAGCAGTGAAAACGCTCCCAGAGGCTGAGTTAGATCATGACGCCGTATTAGGTGATGTCTATGTCTATCGTGGGGGGCAGTTAAGTATTCCTCTTGCGGTGCAAAATCACAGTGGCCAGCAACACTTAAGTTTATTGATCAAACATCAGGGTTGTGCGGATCACGGTGTTTGTTACCCGCCGCAAAAAACCACCTTGGAAATCGATTTGCCTATCAGTCATCCACTGACTCAAGGTGTTAATGGATTTTTTCAGAGTATAAAGGGCTGGGGTGGTCAAGGAACGCTTGATGAACTACTTGCACCGGAACAGGCTTTTCAATTTTTTGCTAGTGTTAAAGATGCCACTCATATTCATCTCAGCTGGATCGCGGCTGATGGCTATTATCTTTATAAATCCAAATTAGCGGTCACCGCTGAACCTGACAGTGTTGTCCTAGGCCCGCTGAATTTGCCGCAAGGGATTCCACATGATGATCCGGAATATGGCAAAGTTGAAATATTTCGCCAGGAAACAGGCATAGATGTCGAGTTAAAACGGAGTCGCAGTGAATCGCAAACTGTGCAACTAACCGCAAAGTTTCAAGGGTGTGCTGATCGTGGTGTCTGTTATCCGCCTATGCAAACTCAGCTAAGTTTACAACTGCCAGCCATAACTTCAGCCAATACCCTGGCTAATGTTGCAAATGTGGCGCCTGAATCTGAACAAGATCAGATTGTGAATGCCCTTAAACATGACAGTCTACTACTGACCTTATTGAGTTTTTTTGGTTTTGGTGTGTTGTTGTCGCTGACACCGTGTATCTTTCCCATGGTGCCCATTTTGTCAGGGATTATTGTTGGCCAGGGTCATGATATTTCTAGTCGCAAAGGTTTTTTATTATCTTTAAGTTATGTATTGGCCTCCGCCTTAATGTATACCGTTTTTGGGGTGCTGGCGGCTTTATTTGGCAGTAATTTACAGGCAGCCTTTCAAGAGCCTTGGGTGATTGCACTGTTTAGTGCGGTGTTTGTCCTGCTGTCTTTGTCGATGTTTGATTTTTATCATCTGGCCGTTCCGCAGTTTATTCAAAACCGTTTGCATCAGTCGAGTGATGCCCATCGGGATGGTTCCTATCTGGGGGCTGCCATTATGGGTGCCTTTTCTTCATTGATTGTCGGTCCTTGTGTCGCGGCACCACTGGCAGCTGCATTAATGTATATCGGTCAGACCGGTGATGTGTTCTTAGGGGGCTCGGCTCTGTTTGTGATGGGTTTGGGCATGGGGTTGCCATTATTACTGCTGGGTGCCTCGGCGGGACGCTTATTACCCAAAGCGGGTAGCTGGTTAAATACCACCAAAGCAGTGTTTGGTGTGATTATGCTGGCTGTAGCCTGGTGGATGCTATCCCGTATTTTGCCTTCACCTGTCAGTATGTTATTGCTCGCAATGTTATTGATAATTCCGGCGATTTATCTGGGTGCCATTGAGCCTTTAGCAGAAGCCGCTTCTGGCTGGCGTAAGCTTTGGAAGGGGTTTGGATTGATACTGCTGGTTTTGGGGGTATTGGAATTGATAGGGCTGGCGGCAGGTAACTCCGACATTCTACGACCCTTACAAGGTGTGATGACTCAGGAGAAAGCCAGTAAAACCCATTTGCAATTTAAACGCATCAAAACGATTGCTGAGCTTGATGCTGAACTGGCGCAGGCCGTTGCCAGCAAGCAGCCGGTTATGCTGGATTTTTATGCCGACTGGTGCGTGTCCTGTAAAGAATTGGAAGCCTACACGTTTACAGATCCGGCCGTTCAACAACAATTGGCCGGTTATCGCTTGCTGCAGGCGGATGTCACCGCGAATAATGCGGATGATCAAGCCTTGTTGAAACGCTTTAATCTGATAGGCCCACCTGGCATTCTCTTCTACGGAGCAGAGGGTCAGGAAAAATCTAAACAAAGAGTCATCGGTTTTCAGGAACCTAAGCGGTTTCTGCAAACCTTGCAGCAATTAAACTAATTTTCGGATACCGGAGTGTTAAGTCGATGAGCCTTGAGGCCTTTTTACATAAAATTAAAGCCGCAGAGCCGGTTAGTTTTCAGGACACCATGGCGGTGATCAGCGAGCATTATGTCTATCAACCGACAGCATTTAGTAATGGTCTGCAGCATCCCGTTATTAGTCAAGCAGGTCAGAATGAAGGTTCCTGTAAGATTTTTAGTTTTGCCCAGTTGCAGCAACTTACTGAAGCAGAAACCTTGAGTTTGTTCGGTGATTATTACCGTGTGGATGTCCTGCAAAATCCTGATGCCAACGATCATCAGAATATCCGTCGCTTTATGCAGGATGGCTGGTCAGGTATTGCCTTTGATGGCACTGCTTTAGTGGCTAAATAAATCCAGTGCAGATTGATCTGCTCATCATCGGTCAGGGATTAGCGGGCAGTTTGTTGGCTGTAGAAGCCCTAAACCAAGGTTTGAATATCTTAGTGGTCGATGATGGCCAGGAAAATGCTTCAATGGTTGCGGCCGGTCTGGTGAATCCGCTCAGCGGTCTTCGCTTACTTAAAACTCAGGATCTTGATGACCTGTTAGCTGTGGCTAAAACCGTATATCGGCATCTGGAACAGCGCTACCAACGGGTTTTCTGGCATGAGCGCGATATGTTGCGGGTAATGAAGTCTGAGCAGCAACGCCAGTATGCAGAGCTGCGCTTAGCTGATCCCGCCTATCAAAACTATCTGCATGCTTGGGCAGAGCCTGATAAACGCTTTGAATCACCTTTTGGCATTCTTCAGCAAACCGCGACAGCCTATCTGGATACTCGGGCTTTATTAGCCGCCATAAAATCTGAACTGATTGCCTCCGGCTGTCTAGTGGCGAGTCGCTTTGATCCGGCGCAATTACAGTTGCAACCTCATTTGCAATGGCAGGGTATTCATAGTCGATGCGTCGTGTTTTGTGAGGGTCATCAAGCCCGTTTTAACCCTTGGTTCAAGGATTTACCCTGGCAGGTAGTTCAAGGGGATATTTTGACTGTTGCTACCGAACCGCAATTACCTCAATCCATCATCAATTATGGCCACTGGTTGTTACCCACAGCGACTCATCATGCCCGCCTGGGCGCCAGTTTTAATCTGTTACTGGATTTAAAGCCCAATCCTATGGCGCGTGCAGAATTGTTAAATGGCATAGCTCAGGTGATGCCCGCTTTGGGCGAGATGAGAGTGATCGATCATCAAGTGGGTATTCGTCCCGCGACACTGGACAAACAACCCTTAGTCGGAGCTCATCCGCAATTTCCGCAGTTAATGATTTTTAATGGCTTTGGTGCCAAAGGCAGTCTGCTTATTCCCGCTACAGCTCAGCGTATGCTGACCTGGATGCGCTCTAAACAGCCTTTGCCAGCCTATTGTGATATTCAGAGATTGTCATGGCCCGTTTGAGTTTAACTACCCAAGCCCAGCAATTGATTCTGGACCGTGTATCATCTGGCGATGCGGTGATTGATGCGACTTTGGGGAATGGCCATGATGCGCTGTTTCTGGCCCAGTGTATCGGCAGGCTAGGCGTGCTGTTTGGTTTTGATATCCAGCCACAGGCACTTGCTAATACTCAGAAAAGCTTGGCTATGCTCATTCAACCCCCAGAAATCTGCTTGATGCGGGTGAGTCATGCCGAAATGTTGGAGCGCATTCCTGTCGCATTCCGGGGTCGGATTCAAGCGATTATGTTTAATCTCGGTTATTTACCAGGCGCGGATAAATTATGTATTACTCAGGCAGACAGCACCTTGATTGCCTTAAATGCAGCCATTGAGTTATTAGCTCCGGGTGGAATTGTGACCGTGATGGTCTATCCCGGGCATCCTGGGGGAGAGCGAGAGGCTGAAGCGGTCAGGCATTGGCTGGAGGCTTTGGATGAGAGTCGTTATTGCGTGGAATGTATAGCCAGTCACTCGGATAAAAGCAGTGCGCCTCGGCTTTTTGTTATTGATAAACGGGTAGATCTGCTATGATTGCCGTCCTTTTTTCCTAGTCAAAATTTGTTATGTCTGAATTTAATAATGTCACTATCGTTAAGAAAGCCAACGTCTATTTCGACGGTAAGGTCACTAGCCGAACCATTCGTTTTGCAGATGGTTCAAGTAAGACTTTAGGTTTTATGCAAATTGGTGAATACACTTTTAATACGGGTGCGCCCGAGGTGATGGAAATCTTGGCGGGTGAATTGGAAGTGCTGCTGCCAGGTCAAGAGCAATGGCAATTGGTTAAAGGCGGTGAGTCATTCAATGTGGACGGTAACGCCAGTTTTACCATGAAAGTTACCGTGCCTAGTGATTATTGCTGTTCGTTTTTGGCTGAATAACGGTTGCCAATGGGTTGGGATTGCAATCATCCCAACCTTAAAGTCTAAAAGTTAAAAAAGCTGTCGTTTTTGGGTTCCGGTTTGGCGGGTTCTTCTTTTGCTTTGGCTGTTGCATCATCGTTAAAGCTGAACAAACCAGTGACTTTTTCACGCATCGACTTATCAAATTCCCGTTTGGGCAAGTCTACTGTCGTTTCTGTGGATGGCTTTACGACTGGTAAGGTGCTGGGACGAATGTCGCCTTGTACACCCGCTAAACTGTCACCATTAAAGTAAAGAGACACGCGTTTCTGTAGTCTGTCGCCACCGTTTTTTTGCTCAGAATATAAATAATCCCAGCGTTTATCGTGAAAGGTGTCGGCAATCATCGGCGAACCCAAGATATACATCACTTGACGCTTAGTCATATTCGGGCGTAATTGGTCAATCAAGTCTTGATCGATCATATTGCCTTGCAAGATATCAATCGTATAAACACCGGGTATATTGCTCATGATGGTGGAGCAGCCAGTAGCCATTAAGGCGTAAGTGATCAGGCACAGTGACGGGTAGTGTTTCATGTAGTCCATTAGTAGCGATTTAATCCGGAGTCATTATCCCATAATTCCCAAGACGATCAGAGCCAAAAAAGCTACAATGTAACGGAAGGCCAAGATCAAACATGGAGACTTGATGTGGAGACACACGATTTACGTAACGTTGGGTTAAAAGTAACCATACCTCGACTCAAGATACTGGAGATTTTGGAAAAACAATTAGATGATAGACATTTATCGGCTGAACAGGTTTACAAAATTTTGTTGGCTGAAGGCGAAGAAATTGGTCTTGCAACCGTATATCGCGTCTTGACGCAATTCGAAGCGGCAGGTCTGGTCAGTCGTCATCATTTTGAGGGTGGTAATTCCATCTTTGAACTCAACAAAGGCTCACATCACGACCATGTGGTTTGCATGAAATGCGGCAAGGTCGACGAATTTACCGATGAACTCATTGAAAAACGCCAGGCAGAAATCGCTCATTCACTGGGCTATACACTCACGGATCACAGTCTCTATTTATACGGCTACTGCGCCAACTGCAAAAGCCATTAATACCCATGTTTAAACCTCTCATTCTTTATATTGGCTTGCGCTATACCCGCGCCAAGCGGCGTACACAATTTATTTCATTTATCACCTTGACCTCAGTTTTGGGCATAGCGCTTGGCGTGACCGCCTTGATCACGGTGCTGTCGGTCATGAATGGCTTTGAATCCGAATTACGTGAACGTATTTTGGGTATGACCTCGCACACGACTATCAGTGGACCTTACGGGGTTTTGGATAATTGGCAAAATCTGGAGCAAAAGACGCATCAGTTTAATCACGTCGAAGCTGCCGCGCCCTATATTACGGGACAGGTGATGGTAAATGCCGACCGGCAGGTCAGTGGAACTGTCTTACAAGGTATCTTGCCAGAGTTGGAACCTAAAGTTTCAGAAGTCGCTGCCAATATGAAAGTAGGGGCTATGCAAGATCTGGTTTCCGGCGAATTTAATATTATTCTCGGTTTAGAGCTTGCAAATCATCTCGGCGTCAGCGTCGGTGACAAGGTCACGATTATTACCCCGCAGGTTAACTCAACCCCGGCCGGCATTATGCCGCGTTTAAAACGTTTTAATGTAGTCGGTATGTTTCATGTGGGCATGTATGAATACGATCGCAACATGGCCTTGATCCACATTGATGACGCGGCCAAATTATTTCGTATTGAGCCAGCCGTATCAGGGCTGCGTTTAAAACTGGATGACTTGTTTAATGCGCCACGCATTACCCAGAATCTGGCGGATCAATTAGGCGACGATTATCGTGTCAGTGACTGGACCAAGGCGCACAGTAATTTCTTTAGAGCCGTTCAAACCGAAAAGCGCGTAATGTTTATCATTCTGATGCTGATCGTAGCGGTTGCAGCTTTTAATATTGTTTCGACTCTAGTCATGGTGGTCACGGATAAACGTGGGGATATTGCTATTTTAAAAACTCAGGGATTGTCGAATGCCTCGGTGATGGGTATCTTCATTGTATTGGGTGGCATTATTGGTTTAGTCGGCACTGCACTGGGCACTGTTGGTGGAATTTTGTTAGCCCTTAATGTTGAAACAATAGTTCCAGCCATCGAAAAAGCCTTTGGTATGCAATTTTTGGCGGCGGATGTGTATTACATCAATCAAGTGCCGTCCAAATTGATCTGGATGGATGTCTACTGGATTGCTGCTACAGCCTTATTACTGTCCTTGTTGGCAACCTTATATCCCGCCTGGCAGGCCTCACGAATTAATCCTGCAGAGGTGTTACGCTATGAATAAGTCCATTATTCTGGAAGCCCGCCAGTTAAGCAAACGTTATACCCAAGGGACTATCGATGTAGAAGTTCTGAAAGGCGTGGATGTACAAATCCAGTCAGGAGAACGGGTCGCCATTATGGGGGCATCCGGTTCCGGTAAAAGTACGCTGATGCATTTATTAGGTGGACTGGAAAAGCCGACTTCAGGCAGTGTGCTGTTAGATGGTCATGACCTGAATAAAATCAGTGCGGCCCGCTTATGTCAGTTGCGTAATAGTGGTTTGGGTTTTATCTACCAGTTTCATCATCTGCTGGGCGAATTTACCGTGCTGGAAAATGTCGCCATGCCTTTGCTGATAGGTTCTTCGGATATTAAAAGCGCACAACTACGTGCTAAATCGCTTTTGAATCGAGTCGGATTGGGGCATCGTATCGAACACAAACCGGGTGAACTATCGGGCGGTGAAAGACAGCGTGCAGCGATTGCACGTGCTTTAA
>RFQK01000070.1 GCA_009925045.1 Methylococcaceae bacterium | reverse complement strand
TCGGAATATTTATGGCAAATGTTAGACAACTCAAATTAGGTGCCTTTTTACTGGGTGTGGGACACCATTTATCGGCATGGCGCCACCCTGATGTCGATCCTAATAACACATTCCGTATTAGTCATTTTCAAAATCTAGCCCAAATAGCAGAAGCCGCCCATTTTGATATGGTCTTTCTTGCGGATAATGTCGGTATGCCAACGGGTCCTAAAACCATGATGGCACGCGGCTTGAATCCCTATTATTTAGAGCCATTGACTGTGCTTGCTGCGATGTCAGCAGTTACTCAAAACATAGGCTTAATCGCCACAGTATCAACCACCTACTTACCGCCTTTTCATCTGGCACGTAAGTTTGCTTCGCTTGATCATTTGAGTGGCGGCAGGGTTGGTTGGAATCTGGTGACTTCAGGTACCGACTGGGAAGCGCAGAATTTTAACCTCGAACAACAATTACCCCACCAAAAGCGCTATCAGTACGCCCGCGAATATGTAGATGTTGTTAAAGGTCTCTGGGATAGCTGGGAAGAAGATGCGTTTATTTTTGATAAAGAACAAGGTTTGGTATTTATGCCTGGGGTGATGCCATTTATAGGTCAGTCGGAATCTGAAGCTCAAGAGAAATTCGAACAACTTCAGGAGTTACTCGATCCAGTCATAGGCTTGGGTTTACTAAGTGCCTTTTTAGGTCATATCGATTTTTCACAATATCCGCTGGATGGTCCAGTACCTGATTTTCCTTCTACCGAAGGCTGGCAAAGCCGCCAAAAACTTTTCCTCGATTTAGCAAAGCGCGAATCGCTGACGATTCGACAGTTGTATCAAAAGGTCAGTGTGGCTCGCGGTCATCGCGTGGTGATAGGCACTCCGTCCACGGTTGCGGATCAGTTGGAGGAGTGGTTCCAGCATGAAGCCGCAGACGGATTCAATATTCTGGCACCCACACTACCGTATGGATTAGCAGAGTTTAGTCATACCGTTATTCCGGAATTACAGCGTAGGGGGTTATTCAGAACTTCTTATCAGGAAAACACCCTGCGTGGACATTTGGGATTTGCCAAACCTGGGAATCAGTTCGCATGAGTCATCAATACCTATTCGGTAAGCGTCAAACATTAATTGTTTTTACACTGTTTTGCGTGCTGATGGTGTTTGATTTTGCCGACCGTATGGTGATTGCAGCTTTATTGCCACAAATAAAAAGCGAATGGCAGTTAACAGATGCCCAGTCGGGTTTGTTTGGATCGGTGCTTTATTTGGGTATGGTCATTTTTGCCTTGCCTGCATCTTATGTGATTCAGCGCTGGAGTCGAACCAAAACCGCCGGTTTAATGGGTGTGCTGTGGAGTTTGTCCTCTATGCTGGGTGCATTGGCAAGAACCCCTCTGAGTTGACAGTTACCCGTGCTTTGGTTGGCATTGGTGAAGCAGGTTATGCTCCAGCAGCCTACGCCTGGATATCGGCGGCTTTCCCAAGAAGACGTCGACAGTTAGCCCTTGGCGTTTTCTCTGCTTGTCAGGCAGTTGGTATGGCAGTCGGTCTGGTGATTGGCGGATACATTGCTGCGCGATTTGGCTGGAGACATGCGATCGGTATTTTAGCCATTCCTGGGATTTTGATTGCGATTCTTCTCTATCACGGAAAAGACTATCGTATCGTTTTAAATGATGCTACGCCTGAGACTCAAGCGCAATCTGAGCGTATTACTGCAGGTTTCCGACGAATTTTAAGTACCCGCTCTTTGTTATGTGCCTACTTCATATCGGCAATGGGGATTTTGCAGTCGGTACCGGTGAATTATTTCTTACCTTCTTACTTACAAAGAACCCATGGTTTGGATATTTCTCAGGCTTCTTTGCTTAGTAGCGGACTGATGGTGGTTTCTATTTTTTCCGTACCATTTGGTGGGTGGTTGATGGACAAACTGAATGATCAGCCTGTCCTGAAACTGAAATATGCATTGCTAGTAATTAGTTTTGCCACCTTCATTTATGGTATTGCCTTTTCAGACAATTTCGAATTACCGCTTCAATACCTATTGATTCTTTTGGCCGCATTAGTTTCTGCCACCACCGGTATCGCCATCCTGAATATGACTCAGGAGTTAATTGCTCCGCCACTGCGTGCCTTATCCGGTACTTGCCTGATTATTGTTTTACATCTGTTGGGTTCGGCACCAGCGCCTTATTTCACTGGACTTTTATCTGATCTATTCGGTCTGGGTAAGGCTCTGCAGATTATGGTGATTAGCAGCGGTTTGCTGGCGATTCTCGGAATCATTGTCGCGCGTTTTTACTATTTGAAAGATTTAAGCCGGGTAGAACAGGTTCAACTGATTCCAGCCTGAAGATTTTAGGACCTCAATAAAAGGTTAGTTATGAAGTTAAAGGAGCATGTATGAAATCGAAAGATATATTGTTAAAGACCGCCACCGCCATTACTCTGGCTGGACTGGTTACCAATGGTGTAACCGCAGAGCTTGGGGACACAAAAGTACAAAACCAAAAGCCGACGCAGGAAACTAAAAAAGATGACAGTAAAAAGTCAGATAACCCAAACGAAGCTAAATCATTAAGTAATATTAATGTTACCGCACGTCGTAGAAAGGAAAAGCTACAAAATGTGCCAGTGCCGATAGCAGTTGAAAAGGGCGATGACTTAGAACTCAAAAAAGTCTATCAAGTTCAGGATTTACAACAAATCTTCCCCAACTTAACGGCGCAATTCTTACATGCACGCCAGTCAGCTCTGGCTGTGCGTGGTATCGGCAATAATATTGCAAATGAAGGCCTGGAACAAAGTACGGGTATTTACCTGGATAACGTTTATCTGGGCCGCCCGGGTATGGCTGTATTCGACTTGCTGGATATTGAACAAGCCGAATTATTGCGCGGTCCTCAAGGTACCTTATTTGGTAAAAATACCACTGCCGGTGTTTTAAACATCACAACTAAAAAACCAGTATTTGATGATGAAGCAGTGTTTGAGGGTACCTACGGTAACCGTAATTACGACAATGTTCGTGGTATGGTTAACAAAAAAATCAATGATGATTTAGCAGTTCGAATTTCTGCGTACCAGACCCATGACGATGGTTGGGTTAAAAATGTGACCGATGGTCGTGACCTAAATTCTATTAATAGAAATGGTGTACGAGGACAGGCATTTTATAAGCCAACGGATAGTTTTGATTTGCGTTTAATTTTTGAGCACAACCAAGAAAACTCTACGACTGCCCCTCTGGTTGCCTATGCATTTGGCCCGTATTCTGTGACTCCTCTGCAAAGAGCAGGTATTGCAAGTGCACTTCATGTGACCCCCGCTGCCTCTTTGGCTGCAGTGCCAGCGACTACAACTTATCCAAATTTGGTTAAGGCTCTTGGCGGGTCTATCTACACAGGGCCATGGAAAGATTATATTAATACGATTAACCAAGCCCAAAACATGGAAGTTCACCAAAATGCTGCCTCAGCAGAAGCGAATTGGGATTTTGAAGGTTACAAATTAACGTCTATTTCAGCCTGGCGTTCTTGGTATTTCACTCCACAAAATGATATTGACTATACTAATTTAACAGCTGGACAAGGTGGTTTCTTGAATACTAAAGATGACCAGTATTCACAAGAAATTCGTTTGGCATCACCAATAGGTAAACGTTATGACTATGTGGTAGGGTCGTATTACTATCATCAAAACGTTCAAAGTAATCAGCAATATCAAACTGGCCCTTATGGCTTATCAGTTATGGGGCTGCCAAATAATGCACTTTTGAATGGTCATGGGTATGGCACCACAAACAGCTATGCCTTCTTTGGTCAAGGAACATTCCACGCTACAGATAAATTCGATTTAACAGCTGGTTTGCGTGATACCTTGGAAGCTAAAGACGCCATTATTGATCAGGAGAAAACACAACTGTTGAATCCGGCTGATCCTACTAATGCTTATGGCAATGCGGCAATCAATGGTTCTCCATTATTCAGACAATATAACTCAGGTCAGCCTCATTTGTTCTCCAGCATTTTGTCTGGATTAACAACGGCAAGTTATAAATTCAACGACGATATTCTGGGCTATGTGACTTATTCACGGGGATCTAAGTCGGGCGGTTATAACTTGAACGGTATTCTATCGCCAGGTTCCCAAGTTGGTGTAGCAGGTATTCAGGTTCGTCCAGAAACTGCTGATAACGTTGAGTTGGGCATTAAAACCAACTGGTTGAACAACCGTGTCTTTGCGAATGTTAACTACTTCCAAACCAAAGTTCAGGACTATCAGGGCTTAACCAGTCAAACCTTTACCACGGCCAATGGTCCGCTTGCGGCCAGTGTTTTAACCAATATTGGTGACATTACCAGTCAGGGCGTAGAGTTTGACTTTAAAGCATTACCCATTCCACGCTTGCAAGTGGGTTTAAATGGTGCCTTTACAGACGCTGTATTTGATAGTGGAACCGGACCAACTCCTTATGAACGGAATATAGGCAAAGGCTACGGCAAAGGTTCAGTCGATATTTCTGGCAACAAAGTGAATATGGCGCCTAATTGGATTATTAACCCAAGCCTTCAATATAGCTGGAGCTTAACCGACAAAATTGATCAATACGTTTCCTCCAACTACGGCTGGCGTTCAGAACAATTTGGTGATGTAAACAATTCCAAATTTTCTAAAATCGATGCCTATGGTATCTGGAATTTGTCTACCGGCTGGGAAATCAAACAGGGTAAACATAACAAATGGGATGTTTCTCTGTGGGCCAAAAACCTAACTGATGAACGCTACGCGCTGGGTGTAATTGGTGGTAACAATGGTTATCTGGCTTCAGCAGGCCAACCAAGAACTGTGGGCGCAACTGTAAGATTCACTTATTAAATATTCTTAAACGAATATCAAAGGCGGTCCCCCAAAAAGGGTCCGCCTTTTTTATTACGGAATGACTCAGATTAAAGTTCTACAGGGTTTATATCAATAGATTAAATGCTATTCACTTAAGTCTATGCTGGTATTTAATTTGATCAATATCCTAATTATTGAGAGTACGCCATGAAAATAGAACCACTTACATGCGCACTGGGTGCGGAAATTACACATCTTCAAGTTTCAGAAGCGATCACAAATGATGATCTGGCCGCTGAAATTAAAGCGCTTTTGTTAACACATAAAGTACTGTTTCTGCGTGATCAGCAATTGGACGATACTCAGCATGCTGCTGTTGCACGATTATTTGGTGAACTAGAAGACCATCCTTTAGCTTCCAGTGTAGAAGGTGAGCCGGGAATTATTCATATTTACAAAACACCGGATAATCCACCTGATCGTTACGAAAACGGCTGGCATACCGATGCCACCTGGCGTGAAAATCCGCCTATGGGGGCCGTGTTACGTTGCGTGGAATGTCCACCGGTAGGTGGCGATACGATGTGGGCCAATATGGAATGGGCTTATGAGCGTTTGCCCGAACATATTAAGAACGATATTGATGATTTGCGGGCGCGCCACAGTATTGAAGCTGTATTTATGGCTGCCAAGCCGATTGAAGAACGACTGGCTATGAAACAGAGATTCCCAGACCCTGAGCATCCTGTAGTTCGTACCCATCCTGAAACCGGTCATAAAAGCCTGTTTGTGAATGGCTTTACGACTCATTTCACTAATTATCACAACCCTAGACGGGTTCGTTATGGTCAGGATTGGACGATGGGCGCTACGGATTTATTGCGTTATTTAACCAGCCAGGCAGCGATTCCCGAATATCAAGTACGTTGGCGATGGACGCCTGACGCTATCGCCATTTGGGACAACCGATGTACTCAACATTATGCCGTTATGGACTATCCTGCCTGCCATCGCAAGATGCACCGCGCCACTATTGTAGGTGACCGTCCATTTTAATTATTATCGATTCAGCTCCAGCTGTTCAAATGCTCTGGCACGTTTGACAGATTCTCTGCTTTCGTAGGCTTTGTGATATTCAATCAGTCGTTCATCGACAATATATTTCTCTCCAATGCGTGGTAACCAACTCAAAAAAACGCCCAGATAAGCATCGGCAATCGTGAAGCGTTCACCTACTAGCCACTCGCGTTTTTGTAGGTGGGCAATAATCGGTTGCAGGTTTTCTGTTAGCAATGCCAGTCCCTTGGCTTGCACAGCTGGGTATTGTGCTTCATCGTTGATATAGCGATGAGGTCGGTTAATGGCTCTAAAGCAAGCCGCATGGATTTCAGAATTTAGATAGCCAATCCAGGACTGTATTTGTGCGCGTTCACTCGTTCCGGCGGGCGCAAATAGGGGGGTGTTGGGCACTAGGTCTGCGAGGTAGGGCAGAATGGCAGTGTTTTCGGTAATAACAGTGCCATCATCCAATTTTAGTGTGGGGACCCGACCTAATGGATTAATCTGTAGCAAAGGCGAATTTGGCGTACCGAGTTTTACTATGATCAATTCAGCCGGGAGATCCAGTTCATTTATCAAGACATGACTGGCAAAACTGCAAGCTCCGGGGAATACAAATAATTGCATGGGCGACTTTCCTTAATGAAAAGATTGAATGGTTTGAATATCGTGTTTGTAAAATCTTTTGGCGCGCAAAAACGCGAAAATCGAAATGAGGCTGAATAGACTGATGAACGATAATGCACGATCAAGACCGACCTGATCAGCGAGTAAGCCGATTAAGAAGGGGCCAGTTGCCAGACCGAACAGGTTTTGAAACAGAGTTAATACGGATGCGCCGGTCACCCGGTGAGCGTCTTGAGTGACATCAATGATGATGGCGGATGCCGGTCCTATGGTGCAGGTCATCGCAAATGCGCCAATTGCGATCAGCGTTAACCGAGAAGGCAGACCTACATCATTCCAGAAGTCAAAATAACTAAATGCTGAAGCAATTAATAACAGCGATAGACCGCACAATAGCGCCATCACTGTTAATTTTTTATTGGGGTGATGAAGCGCCGTTTTATCGACGATTCTGCCCCAAAGTACACAGCCAAAAGCCCCGCCCAAGACAATGGCTGCAGTTAACTGTCCGGCAGCGGGTGTGCTTAACTGATAGTAGCGATTCAAATAACTGGGTAGCCAAGACCACACTGCCGAAACCACAACCAGTTGAGCAGCCGCACCAATACACACCCAGATTACGGTCGGGGTTTTGATAAAACTCAGCATGCCATGCCAGATAGATGAGCTTGCTACCAAAGAGGATTGATCTGTGCCTGACGCAGGGTTGGCATTGGGATAATCTTTAACCCAAAGAAACAAAATTCCCAGTAACAGACCGGGGATTCCAACCAAGCCAAAAGTGGTATGCCAACCCCATTGCGCTGAAAACACGCCGCCCAGTAAAATGCCCGCGACTGAACCTAATGCACTGGTCGCAAATAGGCTGGCCACTAAAGTCGAGCGCAATCGTGCGGGAAAATGACTGGCAATTAAAACCACTCCAGCCGCTCCATAACCGGCCTCGCCCAAACCGATTAAACTACGGGCGATGAAAAGCT
>RFQK01000069.1 GCA_009925045.1 Methylococcaceae bacterium | reverse complement strand
TTCAGGCTGAGGTTCCGTGGAGCCTCAGCCTGTTTACAGGGTATTCTGATTATTTTGCTGAACAATCAAATTGTTTAGGCCAGTCTTTATAGTTAAACACTTGACCTTCCAGTCTGACTTTTTCAATAGCGGCCAGATCAAAATCAGCGTAAACCCATTGCACCTGATTGTATTCACCTATTGCCAAAATACCGTTATCAGGAAAGCCTCTGTCCACGGGGGTATAAATGGCTGCAGCACCACAATTGACATCAACCGCTTCTGACCATTCTGCAAGTCCCACCAAACTGGCTTGTACGACATAACATTGGTTTTCAAGCGCGCGAGCCTGGCAGCCAATTCGGACGCGATAATATCCGGCTTCGGTATCCGTACAACTGGGTACCAAAATCAGATTGGCACCGAGTTCAATTTGTTTTCGTGCGTAAACGGGAAATTCGCTGTCATAACAGATGTTAATCGCGATTTTGCCGTAGCGTGTTTCAAAAACCTTGATTTCAAGTCCACGGGATATATGCCATTGCTCGTTTTCAAAACGGGTCATGGTCAGTTTTTCCTGAGAGCCAATCAAGCCTTCAGGACCAAACAGCAAGGCATGATTGCGAAATTCACCATTTTCATGTTTAACCGGAAAAGTGCCCGCCTGAATATAGATATCGTGTTGACACGCCAGTTGGCTAAATAAGGCCTGAAATTCGGGTAACAAAGATTGAAGTGCGTCTAGTTGGCCTGATAAGGAGGAATAAATCTCTTGCGGAAACAAGGAGGCTAATTCCATGCAGGCATATTCTGGAAACAACAAAATATTGGCCTGATTCTGAACCGCATCATTGACCCAGCGGTTGGTTTTATCGACAAATTCTTCCCAGTTGGCTAAAAAACTGATGTCGTATTGGGCGCTGGCAATTCTAGGCATGATCTTCCTTTAACCAAAAAGTCATCGGTTTTGGCGTTTCCTCCGTATCATCCAGATCTTTCCAGGTGTAGGTGGTTTTAAGTTCTGGATGTTTGAAATAACTGCGCTTATTCCAAAAAGCATCTAAAGGTACATACTCGGCAGGGCGACGGGGATGGTCAATGGGGCGTTCCACGCAGCAAAAACAGATATGTTTGAATCCCCCTAAATCCTGAGCATGGGCCTCACGCTGTTCAAAAAAGCGTACCCCTAAGCCCAAGCCTCGGTAACGTTTATCCAGCACTGATTCGCCACAATAAAAAATATCGTCAGGATTGTAGCCATTTTCTATAAACGGTTTTTTAACTTCATCCGTTTCATATTTCATGGGAATGGCCGTAGAGGCACCAATAATACTGTCGCCATCAAAAGCCAGCACAATCACGCTTTCAGGGCAGTTGATATAGGTCTGTAAGTATTTTTTTTCGTATTCGTAGTCGCCGTCATAGAGATACGGGAAGTCACGAAATACCTGAATTCTGAGTCTTGCCAGTTCAGGAATGTAGGGAATCAGAGCCTCGCCACTGAGGCGTTCGACACGGACAGCATTAGACATGGAATGTTCTCGTCTTAAAGTTATGAGCAATACAACTCTCTATTATAAGACGCTTAAACCGTTTACTAAATGCTTAATCTTAATCTTGGTTAATCTGGAAATGTAGTATCGCCCAATGCTTGTAAATGTTCGATGAAACCTGCATCGGTGATAGCATTTTCATTAAAACCTGTGACTTTGACTTTAGCGGCAGCAAACATTTTGGATACGGCCTGATTTAGCAACAGATGGGTACTGTGTTGTTTTTGGCGTAAAAAAATGACTTCACTGATGCCGACCTGAATAATGGCTTGGGCACAAATATTACAGGGGAACTGTGTGGTGTAGAGGCGCGCGCCGTTCAGATCATGAGCCATGCAATTATAAATGGCATTTTTTTCAGCATGAACCACATAGGTGTGCTTGGAATTGAGGAGGTTGCTATCGTCCTTGTCTTCCCAAAATTGGGGGTCATTATCATCACAACCTCTGGGTAAACCGTTATAGCCTATGCCGATGATTTTATTATTAGGATCAACGATACAGGCACCGTTCTGGGTTTTGCCATCTTTGGAGCGGAATGAGGATAATAAAGCCACGGACATAAAATAACTATGCCAGCTCATAAAATGCTTTTTTTTCATTTGTGTTTAACTAGCTTCAATTTCCAACTCAAGTAAGGTGCGGATATTGGCCGGCATTTCAAGTGTCACCGGATCCCAGCCTTCCATATCCAGAATATCTTGCAGGCATTGCTCCATGATGGCGTGCGCCGCTTGGCTGGCTTCAGCGATGCGAGCATGCACTTTATCTTGGATATCACTGCGACTTCGATCGGAGCAATTCGCCTGATAATCGTAGAGTTGACGCAAATTATCAATTTGCACGCCGACTTGCGAAGGACAAGCACACAGGTACAAAATGGATTGCAGATTGATACGCCGCAACTGGGTATTCGTAAATTTAGTTTCTAATGCCATACCACCACCTCGTGAAATTATGTATTGTTATTGTTTTTTATAGTTTTTTGGCATTGTCTAAGTTTTCTCAGACGACAACAAGAGGGAGTGATAACTTTCCTTTGCAATTTGAAATTCTTCGTCAGTACGAATAACCAAAATGGGGATGTTGGATAGCGAAGTGCTGATCACCGTGATCGGGTTTTTACTGTGTTGATTAAGATCACTATCCAGTGACAGACCTAATCTGGCAAGGCCCTCCAGACAATTTTGACGCAGCCAGCAGTCATTTTCACCGATACCACCGGTAAAAAGCAGCGCATCAACTTCGCCTAATACGGCCAGATAGGCACCGATGTATTTCTTGACCCTATAAGCAAAAAGACTGCGGGCAAGTTGGGCCTGGCGATCCCCGGTCTCAGCGCGTTGATGAATCAGGCGCATGTCATTTTCCAGACACAAACCCTTTAATCCGCTGTGTTTATTCAGTTGATTTTCAATCTCCTGGGAAGACCAGTTAAGTTCGCGTTGCAGATAAAAAATAATGCTGGGGTCAAGATCACCGCTGCGTGTTCCCATAACCAAACCTTCCATCGGTGTCATGCCCATGGAAGTATCAACACTTCGTCCCTTAGCAATTGCACAGGCACTGGCGCCGTTGCCAAGATGTAAACTGATAAAACTACAATCTGCTAGAGGTTTGTTTAACCACTGAGCTGCTTGTTCAGCAATATAGGCATGTGAACTGCCGTGGAAACCATAGCGTCTCACAGCATGTTGTTGATACCACGATTCAGGGACGGCATAGCGGTAGGCATAATCCGGTAAACTTTGGTGAAATGCAGTATCAAAAACCGCAATTTGTGGCGTGTTGGGTAATTGGGCAAGACTGAGTTCTATACCCAAAAGATTAGCTCGCGTCGGGGCGTGAAAGCGTTCGCCACCGTGAACCACCCGATGCGCGACGCAGGCTAGGGTGTCCGGATGGAAATTGGGCTGTTGATTGAGACTGGAAAATAAAAGATCAATCGCCTGGCGATGATCAGCTATGCGCAGTTCGGTTTTTAGCGAAGTGTCGTTCACGTGCTGAGTATGGGTAGAGCTGGTTTCGCCGATACGATCGATCAGACCCGAATAGCGGTGCTCCGCATTCTTAATATCAATCAGGCTGTATTTAAGTGATGAACTGCCGGCATTAAGCACCAAAATCTGTGAAGTCATCATGAGTTAGTCTGCTGTTTGCTGAGCCTGAATCGCGGTGATAATGACGGTATTAACAATGTCAGTCACGGTGCAGCCGCGACTTAAATCGTTCACCGGTTTATTTAGACCTTGCAGGATAGGACCAATCGCAACGGCACCGGATGATCGTTGCACGGCCTTATAGGTATTATTGCCCGTATTTAAGTCAGGAAAAATTAACACGCTGGCCTGGCCAGCCACTTCACTCTTGGTTAATTTAGTGCGTGCTACATCGGGATCAACCGCAGCATCGTATTGAATAGGGCCATCGAGTTTAAGTTTCGGTCTTAGCTGTTTAGCAATGCCGACCGCCTCACGCACTTTTTCCACTGCCTCGCCTTGTCCAGAATCCCCAGTTGAATAGGAAAGCATTGCGACCCGAGGTTCAATTTTAAATAAGCTGGCTGTATCAGCAGCGGCCAGAGCAATTTCGGCTAACTGCCTGGCATTAGGGGTTGGATTAACCGCACAGTCGCCGTACACCAGAACCTGATCATTCAGACACATAAAAAACACACTCGAGACAATGCTCGCATCCGGTTTGGTTTTAATGATTTCAAAAGCGGGTCTTATGGTGTGCTGGGTCGAGTGGATAGCGCCAGAGACCATGCCATCAGCGTAGCCCAGTTGGACCATCAGCGTGCCGAAATAACTGACATCGGACATTAAATCAAAGGCAGCTGGCAATATGACGCCTTTGTGCTGACGTGCCTGAAAGTAGTATTCGGCGAATTCTGCTCTTAGCTCAGATTCCAAGGGGTCAATAATGTTTACGGTGTCTAAATTAAGCGATAGTTTCTGGATTTTTTGACGAATCAGAATTGGGTTACCTAGTAGCGTAATGGCTACCACGTCTCGCATCAGTAAAATTTCAGCAGCCCGCAAGATTCTGTCTTCTTCCCCTTCAGGTAAAACAATATGCTGTTTATGAAGTTTAGCCCGCTGCAAGATGTCATATTCAAACATCAGTGGCGTCATTTTATGGGCGTCACTGCTAAATAAACGCAGCCGCAGTTCAACCAGATTAATGTATTTTTCCATGTAAGCCATTAATTTGGCTAATTTACCTGCATCTTGCCAGTTGATATGAGCTTCCAGTTCATGGGCTGCCATCGCAACACTATAGGTATCAGCATGCATGGCCAGGACCGCAAACGGCAAGTCGTCTAGATCATTGATTAGATTGTTGACTGCAGCCGCTATGGGGGTCTGGCCGGTAATCAACAAACCAGCAATTTTGGGAAAATTATTCGAGTGATAACTCAATAGACTGGCGAGGATAATATCGGCCCTATCACTTGGGGTGATGATCAAGTCTCCCGCTTCCACATAGTCAAGAAACTCCGGAAGCAACATGGCCGCCACTTTGAAGTTCTTAATCTCACGATGTAAGCAGGCGGGTTGGGCAGAAATAATCTCTACGCCTGGCATCTGGCTGAGGTTCTGCATGCTGGGATGCAACAAAAGGCTTTCTTCTGGCAGACAAAATACCGGATAGGGCAGATCAAACTGATCGTGGCAGGTATCGGCTGCGATAATGAGGGCTAAGACATTGCAATCATGATGCAATAAAGCATGTTGGACCGAGGCTAAACGGTTTTTTTGTGACTGTGTGTCACGTGCAGACGACTGAATCACCGGCAACACTAAACAATCGAGATTGTTCGCCAGTTCCAAGTTTAAATCGAGATTAAATAAACTATCGGTACTGGTGCTGGAATTGCCTATACACAAAACAGCGGAGCATTGGGTATTTAAGGCCTGAAATTTAGCCAGGATCAGTTTAATCAGCTCGTCATATTGCTGATTCCCCAGCATGCGTTCGGCTTCACTATAAGTAAGGCCATAAAGCGCGTCATTGCTAAAACTCAGCGGGTATCGATGGCAAAAAAAATCGAGTACTGGATCCGTCTTATTGTCGGCAACAAAAGGTCTAAATACAGCGATGGGAGCTGCATGCGCAATCAGCATTTCCATCATCAGCATTGCCACGAGTTCAACGGCATGACCGTTATCATTACTGGCGATATAGACATTCTTAGGTGAGGATGAATGGTCTATCAATCCGTGCATGCTGTTCCTTATCACATATTCCGTTAAATTCGCTTGCTTACTGGTGCAAGCAAGCGAAGAGTGGACTTAGGCTTGTAGGGCTTTTAATAAAGCTTGTAAGCGATCATTAGCATCGCCAAACAACATCCGTGTGTTTTCGTGGACAAACAGCGGATTGCCAACACCTGCGTAACCCGATGCCATACTACGTTTCATCACAATACAAGCCTGAGATTTCCAGCATTCCAATACCGGCATGCCTGCAATCGGACTATTCGGGTCATCTAAAGCCGATGGATTAACGATGTCATTGGCACCGATGACGATGGAGACATCAACCTCGGGGAAATCTTCGTTGATTTCATATTTTTTGATTCAAGTAATAATTGGGCCGTTTCTTCGGCTTCAATCGGTACAACTTCCCCTTCAATTTCGGCGGCTTCACCACCGCTCGTAGTCCCAAAGCCACCGGCAATGACACTAAGGAAATGGCGGTTCATGGCTCGACACATGATGTAGCTCAGAATGGCCCCACTGCTGCCGACCAAGGCACCCGTGACGATGAGCAAATCATTACTCAGCATAAAGCCGGTAGCGGCGGCAGCCCAGCCCGAATAACTATTGAGCATCGAGACCACAACGGGCATATCAGCCCCCCCAATGGCCATCACCATGTGAATACCAAATACCAAAGCAATGGCAGTCATGATACCTAATGGCAGTAAACCGGCTTCTGGATCCGCTAGGAATTGACCACCGAGTACGAAAGTCGCTAGCAATAGGGCTAGGTTCAGCCAGTGTCTCGCTGGGAGCAGAAAAGGTTTGCCATCGATTTTTCCGCAGAGTTTGCCGAAGGCGATAACAGATCCTGAAAAGGTAACAGCACCAATAAAAATACCAATATAAATCTCAACTTCGTGTATGGTTTTTTCTGCACCGATCAGATTATTGCTGTGGTCCAGAAAGTTGGCATAACCGACTAGAACCGCAGCCATACCAACCAAACTGTGCATCAAAGCAACCAGTTCGGGCATTTGGGTCATTTCAACTTTTGCTGCCGCACGGGCACCGATAGAACCGCCAATTAATAAGGCAATGATCAGTACCCCGTAGCTACTGACCTGACCGCTCACAATAGTGGCCAGAATAGCAATCGCCATCCCAGTCATTCCGAAATAGTTGCCGCGTCTGGAGCTGTCTTGTCTGCTTAAACCACTTAAGCTCAGAATAAACAGAATCGATGCCAGGATGTAGGCCATAGTGACTAAACCGTGTGACATTATTCTCTCCTTATTTACGGAACATTTCGAGCATACGACGGGTGACTAAAAAGCCGCCCGCTATATTGATGGAAGCGATTAAAATCGCTAAGCCCGATAAAATTTGCACGATCAAAGCCGGTGCAGAAACCTGAACCAGCGCACCAATAACGATGATGCCGCTGATCGCATTGGTGACGCTCATCAATGGGGTATGTAATGAGGCAGTCACATTCCAGATCACCTGATAGCCTACAAAACAAGCCAGAACAAAAACGGTGAAATGCGATAGAAACGATTCGGGTGCGCCATAGCCGACCCCGAATAGCGCCAAACCGCCAACGAGAATGGGCAGTAATTGAGCAAACACAGAGGGTGGTTTGGGTTCGGCCTTAACTTCCACTGCTGCCGCAGCGGCTTTTGCAGGCGCGGCGGATAATTGTGGTGGCGGAGGTGGCCAAGTAATACCGCCTTCCTTAATAACGGTAGCCCCTCGAATGACTTCGTCATCAAAATTAATGATGATATTACCGTCTTTATTAGGGCATAAATCGGTGAGTAAGTGTCTTAGATTGGTCGCGTATAACTG
>RFQK01000068.1 GCA_009925045.1 Methylococcaceae bacterium | reverse complement strand
AGGTCACAAAGCGCGAGACGGCTTGCGCGCTGAGCGCCGGTCGATTTCAAAACGGGGCACGCTTCGTAAAAGGCGTGGAACGTGTTCGCGAGTTCGTAAAGATAGTTCGCCAGCGTGTTGGGGCGGTGGTCGACGAGGACGAGCGGAAGCACCTCGCCGAACTGCAGCAGGCGTTTTCCCAGCGCGAGTTCCGCAGGGGCTTCCAAGTGTATGGGTTGCATCTGGTCCCAGGAGTCGCCCGCCTCTGTAAGCTTCCTGAAAATTGAGCGGATTCGGACGTAGGCGTTTTGAAGGTAGGGCGCGGTGTTTCCTTGAAAACTCAGCATTCGGTCCCAGGAAAAAACGTAGTCGCCTTGGCGATGGGGCAGCAAATCTGCGTACTTCACCGCGCCAAGGCCGATTACCCGCGCAATCTCGCGCCTTTCATCTTCGCTGAGTGCGGGATTGCGCTCCGAAACCTGCGCGAAAGAGCGTTCTTCAGCCTCGTTCAGTAGGTCCGCAAGGCGGATGGTTTCGCCGGAACGCGTCTTAAAGGGTTTTCCATCGTCGCCAAGTATGGAGCCGAACCACACGTGCGAGCATTTGACGTGCGCGGCGGCTTCTGGCTGCCAACGCTTGAAAATGGCGAAGAACTGCCGGAAGTGGAGCTGCTGGCGGCCGTCGGTCACATAGACGATCTCGTCGGGATTCCACGTTTCGATGCGGTACTGCAACGTGGCCAGATCGGTGGTGGTGTAATTCGCAGCGCCATCGCTTTTAAGAACGAGCGCTGGATTGTCTCTCCAGCCGTCTTTGTCTTTGATGAGGAACGGGTCTTGTTCGCGGGGAAGCAGGCCGTCGGAGAACACGCAGACGGCCCCGTCGCTTTCTTTTGCAATTCCTTCTGCCTTAAGTTTTTCGGCGATTGGTTTCAGGCGTTCGTTGTAAAAGCTCTCACCCAGAGTGACATCAAACTTAATCCCAAGACGGCCGTAGATGGAGTCGAACTGGAATTGGGAAAGGCGTATCATTTCGTGCCAGAGCGCGAGATTTTCCGAATCACCAGTCTGAAGTTTTACCAGTTCCTGCTTGGCGGCATCCAGCACGGCGGGGTGTTCCTTGCAGCGGGCGCTGACATCTTTGTAGATGCGCTCCATTTCGGCGAGGGGGTCCTGCTCGAGGGCAGTCCGGTTGAGAATGCTTTTCCAGCCATGCAACAGCATTCCAAATTGTGTGCCCCAGTCGCCAATGTGGTTGTCCCGGATGACGCGGTGCCCGATAAACGCCGCTACGCGAGCGAGCGAGTCGCCCAGAATGGTCGAGCGTATGTGGCCGACGTGCATTGGTTTGGCCACGTTCGGTGAGGAGAAGTCGATAACGATGCAACGGGGCTGTTCCGGCGTTGGAACTCCAAACTTGTTGTCAGTGCGAAGCTGTTCGACCCGCTCCTGCACCCAGCCCGGGTGCAGCGTGAAGTTGAGAAATCCTGCACCGGCAATTTCTACGGCGCTGCAAACATCGTCCACTTTGAGCTGTGAGAGAATCTCTTGAGCGACGAGGCGGGGATTTGCCTTGCGGGTTTTTGCCAGCAACATAGCGGCGTTGGATTGATAGTCGCCAAAGCGCGAGTCGGAGGCTGGAGTGATGCAGAGCGGCACTGCAGAGGGCTCGGAGACGGCGGCGCGCAGGCGGGCTTCAAGGAGAGCGGGAATGGTTTGCATGGGCGCAACAGAGGGGCGTCAAAAGCGCAAAAAGTTCTCCAGCAGATGTTTGCCTTCCACTGTCAGGATGGATTCGGGATGAAACTGCACTCCGTGGATGGGATGTTCTTTGTGTCGCAGCCCCATGATTTCGCCTTCTGCAGTGTCCGCCGTAATTTCAAGGCAGTCTGGGAGGGTTTCACGGCGGACGAGTAGCGAGTGATAGCGGGTCGCCGTAAAAGGGTTGGGCAATCCGGCGAAAACGCCCGTTGAATGGTGCTGAATGGGGGAGGTCTTTCCGTGCATCAAGCGCCCGGCGCGGACGACTTCGCCGCCGTAAACGTCGCCGATGCACTGATGTCCGAGACATACGCCGAGCAGCGGAAGCCGCGGTCCGAAAGTGCGGATGACCTCGTTTGAAATTCCTGCTTCTTTCGGAGAGCAGGGGCCGGGCGAAATCACGATTCGTTCGGGCTTTGCAGCCTCGATTTCGGGGAGCGAAATCTCGTCGTTGCGCTTCACCACGATATCCGCCCCGAGCTCGCCAAAGTACTGCACGAGGTTGTACGTAAAGGAGTCGTAATTGTCGATCACAAGCAGCATAAAGCGTTTACGTTAAAGCTCGAGGGGTGGTGTGGATCGCGCCCGATGAATGGCCGCCATCATGCCCATGGCCTTGTTTACGCACTCCTGATGCTCCCCTTCCGGCGTCGAATCCGCCACAACGCCCGCACCGGTTTGGACGTATGCGCGCCCGTCTTTTAGCACAACGGTTCGCAGCGCGATGCAGGAGTCCGTGTTGCCATCGAAGCCGAAGTAGCCGACCGCACCCGCGTAAACACCGCGCTTGTGCTTCTCAAACTGGTTGAGCAACTGCATCGCGCGGATCTTGGGCGAACCGCTCACTGTGCCGGCAGGAAACGTGGCACGCATGACGTCAAAGGCCGTTTTGTCGGGGCTGAGTTCGCCTGTGACGTGTGAGACAATGTGCATCACGTGGCTGTAGCGCTCGATGGTCATGAAGTCCGAGACCTTTACGGTGCCGAATTTTGAAATGCGACCGACGTCGTTTCTGGCCAGGTCGACCAGCATGAGGTGTTCTGCGCGCTCCTTTGGGTCGGCGAGTAATTCTGCGGCGTTGGCGTCATCCTCGGCGGGGGTTGCCCCGCGGCGTTTGGTGCCGGCGATGGGACGGATTTCGACGCGGCCCTCCGTGAGGCGCACGTGGACTTCCGGCGAGGAGCCCACGAGTGTAAAGCGCCCCGCCAGCTTGATGCAGAACATATAGGGCGAGGGATTCAGGCAACGCAAAGAGCGATACAAATCCAGCGGTGAAGCACTGAAAGGAATCGACATCCGCTGTGATAACACCACCTGCATGATGTCGCCATCAGTAATATATTCCTTGGCTTTTAATACCGCCGCCTCAAAACCCTGTTGGGTAAAACCTGACACAAAATCCGCTTCCTGCACCGCTTTAGACGCTACATGAGCTTGCGGTCTGGCACTGGATTCGCGCAATTTGACCACCAGATTATCCAAACGCTGCTGCGCTTGCTGATAGGCGTGCTCCTGAGCCGGATCGGCATGGGTCAACAACAGCAACTTACCGGACAGATTATCAAATACCAGCAAGTCTTCTGACACCATTAACAGAATATCCGGAGTACCAATGGGGTCCGGTTTCGCCTGTGACTGGAGTCGCGGCTCTATATAAGCAATGGTTTCATAACCAAAGTAACCGACTAGGCCTCCATTAAATCGCGGCAAGCCTTCAATATCCGGCACACGATATTCATGTCTGAAATCTTCTATCCACTGCAAAGGCTGGGGATGCTGAAAAGATTCACTTGCCTCACCCGCTACTTCGACAGTAATTTGGTGACCGACAATTTTGATGCGCTTGTGACTGGGTAAACCAATAATGGAATAGCGTCCCCACTGTTCGCCGCCATGCACAGACTCAAATAAGTAGGAATACGGACCGTCAGCCAGCTTTAAATAAGCACTGAGCGGAGTATCCAGGTCGGCCAGCACTTCACGAGTGATGGGAATACGGTTATAGCCTTGCCGGGCGTATTGATCAAATTGCGCGGGTGTCATGATTAATCTCTGGGCGTGGTCAAAAACGACGCGTTTTACACGAAATGAGATTGTACCCTACAAAGCTAATACTCAGCGACTAGGAGTCGTATTGTCACTGGGATTTTTAACCCTGAAACAAATTTGCGATAATGAACGGTTTTTGGGAAAGAGTCATTTCATGTGGTTTAAAAATCTGGTCATTTATCGATTCAACGAGCCTTTTACACACTCTGCAGAAGGATTGGCCGATCACCTCCAAGCCGATAGCTTTCGCCCCTGTGGCGGTCATGATCTATCCAGCTTTGGCTGGACAGCCCCTTTAGGCGAACACAGCGAACAACTGGTACATGCCTGCAATGGCTTTTTGATGGTTTGTGTCAAAAAGCAGGAAAAAGTCATTCCCTCTTCTGTCATCAATGAACTGTTGCAGGAAAAAGTCGCTGACATTGAAGCCCAGGAAGCACGCAAACTAGGTAATAAAGAACGCAGCCGCATCAAAGATGAACTCATTTTTGAACTGCTACCCAAAGCGTTTCGTTTTTCGCGGAAAACCTTTGCCTATATTGACCCCAAAGCTGGCTGGTTAGTCGTTGACGCCGGCTCCAGCAAAAAAGCCGAAGAGGTAGTCAGCTTATTGCGCAAATCCCTGGGCTCCTTACCGGTTTCGCCTCTGGCCAGCCAATGCCAGCCCTCAGTACAACTGACGGATTGGCTGACTCAGCATAAAGCACCGCATGAGTTGCTAATCGAAGATGAATGCGAGTTGCGTTCGGAAGACGAAGAAGCCAGTATTATTCGTTGCAAACGCCATGACCTGAGTTTGCCAGAAATTAAAAACCATTTAGATAAAGGCAAACAAGTGATTAAATTAGCCCTTACGTGGGCGGACAGACTGTCATTTGTGGTCGATGAACAATTATTGATCAAACGCCTAAAGTTTCTTGATTTGATTCAAGAACAACGTGACAACATCGATAGCACCAATTTTGCCGAGCAATTTGATGCCGAATTTGCCATTATGAGCGCGGAATTAAGCCAATTTATCCCGCGACTGACTGATTTGTTTAATGCAGAAGGTAATCCTTAGATGAAACGACTTATTTTGACCAGCCTGTTACTTGCCAGCAGCACAGCATCGGCAATGACCTTATCGGCACCTGATTTACCGGGTGACGGCCTGATCGGTAGTCCGCCTGAAAATCCTCATTATGTCATCGCCAAACAAGAAGACACCTTGATCGATATTGCAGTGGAACATCATCTGGGTCAGGATCATATCGTGCTAGCCAACCCAACTGTTGATCGCTGGCTGCCGGGCGCAGGCACTCAGGTTCGCATTCCGAATGGCTTTGTATTACCCGATGCGCCTCGTCAGGGCGTTATTATCAATTTACCTGAGATGCGTTTATATTACTTCCCGGATGCTCAGAAAGTCATCACCTATTCTATAGGGATTGGCAGGGTAGACTGGAAAACACCGATGGGTAAAACCCGGATTCAGGACAAACAAGCCAATCCATCTTGGACACCACCGGCTTCTATCATTGCGGAGCATTTGGCTGACGGCGACAAACTGGATCCCTACTATCCACCCGGCCCAGACAACCCTTTAGGATTATTCGCCTTCAAACTAGGGATTCCTGGCTATTTGATCCACAGCACCAACAAAGTCAATGGTGTAGGCATGCGCGTGAGTCACGGCTGTATCAGAATGTACCCGTTGGATATCGAAAAATTCTTTCCGATGATAAAAGTGGGTACCGAAGTCAATATTGTTAATCAATCGGTGAAGGTCGGCTGGTACCACAACACTTTATATGTTGAGGTCTATCCAGAAATGGAAGAAACACCGGCTAGCTTCGAAGACCGCCTGCATCATGCTCTGGAGCTGATCGCAAAAGTGAATGGTGGCAAAATGCCAGTCATTAAGGCTTCGGTTCTGCGTGATGCGATTGGACAGGCACGTGGTTTACCCGTACCCATTTACCATCGCCCCGCTACAACACCGGCGACAGCCACAACCAACTAAACAGGTAAACGCCCAATAAAAAAGCCCGGCATCTTGCGATACCGGGCTTTTTTTACAACTAAATAAACGATTGCTTATTTGTGTTGTGATTTTTTGAACAAACGATCCAATTTAGCATTGGTATCTTGTGCGTATTGAGCAGCACGGTTTGCAGCAGCTTCAGCAGCAGCAGCGGCAGCTTTTGCAGCAGCAGCGTCAGCAGATGCAGCAGAAACTTGTGGTTTCAGAGCGTCGATTTGACCTTGCAAGTTAGTGATATCAGATTGGCTAGCGCAACCGGTAGCCAAAGCAGCAACAGCAACAAGCGCAGATAATTTAACAACTTTCATCATGGTTTTCCCCTTGATAGTGGTTTCAAAAAACAAAAAAAGACTAAACGGTGGCAATTATCCAACATTTTATTGGTTTTTACCAACATTTATTTCACAGTAACCAATGTTCCCTTTTCTACCCACCGACTTAACTGATCAATTTGATCGTTGGTCAGTGCAATACATCCATGTGTCCAATTCATAGATTTGTGAATAGCCAAACTGCCGCTACCCAAGCCATGAATACCGATTTGCCCTCCTAAAGGCGTATCTTGAGGAGGTACTTGACCACTATCATGCGCTTTTGCAATGTGATGATAGGTATCAGAATCGATTTTGCCTTTTTTCAAGGCAGAATCGGCATGCTCGACGTTAGGATAGGTCAAACCAAAAAACTTGCGAAACATGCTTTTGGTATTGATCCAACCTACACGATAGTTACCCAAGGGTGTGATATCGTCACCTCTGTGGGTTTTTTCACCAGCGCCACTGCGCCCGATAGCGATATTTTCAAGAACGGCGACTGTTTTATCGCCTTTCTTCACTTCCATATTCAGTTTTTGTGTATCAACCAGCAACCAGACATCCGGATCGGCCTGCGCCCATGAGCCATAACTCAAAAAACTTAACAACAAAGCCCGCCGCCAATTTTTTCTTGTCATAAACAATTTAATATTCCCTGAATTTTGGTGTACTTTATCAGTTTTATATTGTCGCATTAAGGGTCCAATATGCAAATAAAAACCTATAACACCACACCCTATGATGATCAAAAACCGGGCACCTCAGGATTAAGAAAGAAAGTCAGAGTTTTCCAACAATCAGCTTATCTGGAAAACTTTGTTCAGGCTATCTTCAACAGTTTGGACGATTTTCAAGGAAAATCACTGGTCTTGGGGGGCGATGGTCGCTATTTTAATCGCCAGGCAATACAGATTATTATTAAAATCGCCGCTGCCAATGGCATTGGAGAATTAATCATTGGTCAGGGCGGATTATTGTCCACACCGGCGGCATCCAACATCATTCGCAAATATCAGGCTTTTGGCGGCATCGTGCTGTCAGCCAGTCACAATCCCGGCGGCCCCGACGAAGATTTCGGTATCAAATACAACGTCAGCAATGGCGGACCTGCGCCAGAAAAATTTACCGACGCCTTGTATCAAAACACCAAAACCATCAGCGAATATCATTTAGCCGAAATTGATGACGTCAATTTAGATCAAATCGCTGACATCCAACTGGATGGCTTAACAATACGCATTATTGATTCCGTTGCTGACTATGCACAACTGATGACGGAAATTTTTGATTTCAAACTGATCCGCGACAGTATCGCAGCAGGTTTGATTAGTTTGCGCTTTGACGCCATGCACGCAATTACCGGCCCTTATGCCAGACATATTCTGGAAGAACTGCTGGGAGCCGTCCCCGGATCGGTATAACTAAATTCATCAGCATATTTTACGCTGTACTCACCCCAGCTTTGGCCGGGTAAAGCCGTCAA
>RFQK01000067.1 GCA_009925045.1 Methylococcaceae bacterium | reverse complement strand
TCGCGCTCGCCCCGTCTTAGCATCCATCGCAAAACGGATTTCACATTTGGGTCCGCATGGTGCTGGACAAGCTTGTAAGGCGGTCAACCAAATTATGGTCGCCGGCATCAATCAAGCCGTCTGCGAAGCTCTGGCATTTGCTGAAGCCCAACAACTGGATTTACATCAAGTGATCGATGTCATTGCCAGTGGCGCAGCTGGTAACTGGTTTCTGGATCATCGCGGCCACACCATGACAGATAACGAATATGGAGTAGGATTTAAACTCGCCTTGCATCACAAGGATTTAGTCATCTGCCAACAAATGGCGCAAGCCAGCGGCCTCTCCATCCCTATCAGTCACAACACGCTTATCGACTACGCACAGCTTATGCAGCAAGGTCATGGCGATGATGATATTTCAGGTTTATTTCGTTTAAAAAGACCCTCTAAACATTAAGGCATACGATGAAAATTACTGTATTTGGCAGTGGCTATGTAGGTTTGGTAACTGGCGCTTGTTTGGCAGAAGTCGGCAATCAGGTGATGTGCATGGATGTCGATCAAAACAAAATTGATCAACTGAATGCCGGTATCATTCCTATTTACGAACCTGGCTTGGAAGAAATGGTTAAAACCAATCAGGCAGAGGGACGCTTGCATTTCACCACGGATGTCAAAGAAGCTGTCGACTTTGGCCTGTTTCAGTTTATCGCGGTAGGCACGCCGCCGGATGAGGATGGCTCGGCCGATCTTAAATATGTTCTCGCTGTCGCCCGCGCAATTGCCGAAAATATGAGCGACTACAAAATCGTAGTCGATAAATCAACTGTACCTGTAGGCACAGCTGACAAAGTGAAAGCGGCGATACACACAGTATTGGATGGACGCCAGGCCTCAATAGAGTTTGATGTGGTCTCGAATCCCGAGTTTCTTAAAGAAGGTTCCGCATTGGATGACTTTATGAAGCCCGATCGTATCATCATCGGCACCGATAATCCTCGCACAGCCGAATTACTTAAAGCTTTATACGGTCCTTTTAATCGTAGTCGTGAACGAGTGATTACGATGGATATCCGTTCAGCGGAGCTGACTAAATATGCGGCCAATGCCATGTTAGCGACCAAAATCAGTTTCATGAATGAGCTTGCGAATCTGGCCGAACGCCTGGGCGCCGATATTGAACAGGTCCGACATGGTATCGGTTCGGATAGCAGAATTGGTTATAGCTTTATTTATCCGGGTTGTGGCTATGGCGGATCTTGTTTTCCTAAGGATGTCAAAGCGCTGGAGCGCACCGCTCAGGAAATGGGCTATCACGCTGAATTATTATCCGCAGTTGAAAACGTCAATGATCGCCAGAAACATCGCTTGTTCGAAAAAATCAGCGGCCATTATCCCAACGGTATCCAAGGTAAAACATTTGCTTTATGGGGTTTGGCCTTTAAACCCAATACTGATGATATGCGTGAAGCCCCCAGCCGAGTTCTGCTGGAAGCTTTAATTGCGGCAGGTGCAACTGTAAAAGCCTATGACCCCGAAGCGATGCATGAAGCACTGCGTCTGTACGGCAACCTCGATGGCCTAGTCTATAGTGCCACTCAAGCTGAAACATTGGTCGGGGCCGACGCTCTGGTGATTGTGACCGAATGGAAACAATTTCGGAGTCCGGATTTCGATGCCTTGAACCAACAATTGAAAGACCAGGTTATTTTTGATGGCCGTAATATGTATGAACCGCAAATAGTCAAACAATACGGTCTTCAGTATTACGCCATCGGACGTTAATTGATTTGTTATTTGGAATTGGATACCACTGGCTTGGCTTTGCTTTTATTGATGCTTAACTCATGCAAGCGACGCAAAGCCACCGTATCATGTTGTTCTGCGGCTTTTTGATACCAGAACAAGGCTAAAGGAATATCTTTGCCCAAGTATTCACCGTCTTCGTACATCAGACCCAGACGGGTCTGAGCCTCAGCAATACCTTGGTTAGCGGCCTGATTGAGTAGCTTGATGGCCAATTCCAAGTTGCCATAACCCTGAAAAAACATTAATCCGGCATTTTTTTGGGCTTCCGCCAGACCTTGTTGGGCTGCTTTCATGAACCAGGCAAACGCCTGAGTCTGATCTTTTGCGACGCCTTGGCCATTCAACAGACAAACCCCTAAAAAGTTTTGCGCTTCACGATTACCGTTTTCAGCAGCCTGTTGAATGAAATGCAAACCCTGAGAGGCATCAATAGCCACACCATCGCCGGTTATCAACATTTTGCCTAATACATAAGCGGCAGCGCTATCACCCGTATCGGCGGCCTTTAAATACCAATTCGCTGCGATTTGTTTATTGGATTTAATACCTATACCAGAATAATACATGTCTCCCATATATTTCATATCGGCACCTGCATTAAAGATTTCGGTGTTCAAACCGACATCGGCGTGATGACTGGAAGGAAATAAATGCCGGTGACCAACAGCAAAAATTAAAACGATAGTGAAAAAAGGCAGATACCAAAAGAAATAAGCAAATAAATCAACAATGGCTTTTTTTAGTTTAAAAATATACGGTACTTTGGCACTGCCTAGCATTTATAAATCCTTGTTATTAATCAATTAGCCATGACAGCTTGCAGATTACTTTTTAAATTTCAAAACGGATAATTTACCAGCCAGCTCATTAGATAAATAACCAAATACACTACCCAAAACGAAAGAAATGCTAATCACCAATAAAGGATTACTTAAATCAGCACCTAATAGAACTTCACGTGTCAATTTTTCGGGGGTTTGCAGTAAATAAGCAAAGGTTGAGGAATAGCCTAGGACACCCACCGGGATGATTGCAAAAGCAGGTAACCTAGATCCCAGACAAAGAACAACCACGGCTACAGCGACAGTAATGGCGGTCGATAGCTCAGCGCCAATACTGGCATTGGGATCGATTTCTAATATCAGTACTGCCGTAACCCACGCCATAAAGACACCAAACACACCATTGACTATGGTTTGAATAGCAGCTTCTTTAGTAGCACCCACTAAGAAAAACGCCGCCCAGGCAATAGTCGCTGCCCAAATAAAAAAAACACCTGCAGCTGGCCCAATTGCCAAGTAGGTTGCAATTCCGGATAAAACACCAATACTAAGTGAGAGAGCTAACAACTTGTCCATAATTAATCCTTTAATTCGATGAGAAAACAACGACTGCTGAATAGAAAAATCCGGCAGGAACCGGATTTAATGCTGAAAAGCGACCCTAAGATCGCCAACTAATTGTAACTAAATGGAATTTATTGTTAATGCGTCTAATTGTCGCAGTGATATCACTCAAAATAAAATAAACTAGGTTATATCACCCAGCATTATTCAGACCTTAATAAACTATGTTGTTTGCCATAACCAAAATAAATCAGAAAACCGATCAGTAACCAAACCAATAGCCGAATCCAGGTATCCAAGGGCAATCCCGCCATTAAAGCCAAACACACCACAATGCCAGCCAGTGGTAATACAGGAACAGCCGGACAACGGAAATGTCTGGGCATATCGGGGTGGGTTTTACGCAAAACAATGACCCCCCCGCAGACTAAAACAAAGGCAAACAAAGTGCCGATACTGACCAGTTCACCCAGTTTTTCGATGGGCATAAAGCCGGCCAACAAGGCAACTGCACTGCCCACAATTAAAGTCGACCAATGAGGTGTTTGATAGTGTGGGTGTATATTGGCAAAAACGCCTGGCAATAATCTGTCCTGCGCCATGGAATAAAAAATTCGGCTTTGCCCCATCAAAAGTACCAACATCACCGATGTCAGGCCGGTAATGGCCCCAAGTTTGACGATGGGCGATAACCAATTTAAGCCCATATGATCAATGGCCAATGCGATGGGTGCAGCAACATTGAGTTCAGTGTAAGAAACCACGCCCGTCAATATGCCAGCCACTAGGATATACAAAACGGTACAGATCAATAGCGAACCAATAATGCCTTTAGGGACATCTTGCTCAGGATTAATCGCCTCTTGGGCTGCCGTTGAAACCGCATCGAAACCAATATAGGCAAAAAATATCACTCCCGCACCTGTCAAGACTCCGCCAAAACCAAACGGCGTAAAGTCAGACCAATTGGCAGTATCAATATTCCCTAAACCAACCGTAATAAAAACAACGATAACCGCCAGTTTAATGAACACCATAACCGCATTGAATATGGCCGACTGGCGAATGCCTAGGATCAATAAACCAGTCAGCAATAAAATAATAATTACAGCAGGCAGATTAATAAAACCTTGAGCCGGGTCAGCCAGATACGCAGTGGTTAAATAGTGCGGCAAATGTAGCCCAATATTGTCGAGGAAACTGTTTAAATAACCTGACCAACCAATCGCAACTGTACTACTGGCAAGTGCATATTCCAGAATCAAATCCCAGCCTATGACCCAGGCCATTAATTCGCCCATCGTCGCATAAGCATAACTATAAGCACTGCCAGAGACGGGTATCATCGCGGCTAACTCGCTGTAACAGAGGGCTGCAAGGGCACAGGCAATGCCTGCCAAGACGAAGGATAAGACAATTGCTGGACCCGCGTATTTAGCTGCGGCAATGCCGGTTAAAACGAAAATCCCGGCACCTATAATCGCCCCCACCCCCAGAATAGTCAGATCACGTGCACTTAGGGTTTTTTTTAAGCCATTTTCGTTGGAGGTGAGTGCTTCTATCGTCTTACGTCTAAACAACTGCTCGATCATAGCTATCCTAAGTATTAAGGCAATGTGGGAACGTGTTGGGCATCGGTAAAATTTACACCGGTAATGATGGCTTGATTAAATTTCGCATCATGGAGTTTGGCATGAGAAAGGTTGGCATTACTGAGATTAGCACCACTTAGGTCAACCCCATCCATTTCGGCTGAATATAAATCGGCATTTTGTAAATTAGCCTTGCTTAGTTTGGCATGTTTTAACATGGCGCGTGCCAATTTGGCATGACTCAAATCCACACCGGTCAGGTTAGCCCCTTTTAGGCTGACACGCATTAAACCCATAGACTGATTTTTCATATCGGCAGCCCAGTCAACATGACTCAGATTGGCCCCCGTCAAATTGGCGCCATCCATAATAGCGACTACACGACTAGCGCTCATATTGGCATGACTTAAATCCGCGCGCATCAGACTGACACCAAAAATGCTGGTGTTCGATAAATCAGCACCACTGAGATTTACCGCGGTCATCACGGTTAAATCGAGATTAAGGCCTTTTAAATTGCAGTGATTAAGATTTGAGCGGCGAAAATCAGTGCCCCATAGATCAGCATGTCTAAAATCGAGGCCAGAAAGATCGAGATCGGTTAAATCTTTGCGTCTCAAGTCCGCCGGGTGATCTGCCGTGGCCTTGGCCAATAAAGCTTCTACTTGAACCCGCGTCATTTCTGCCGACCATGCACTCGAAACACTGAGTGCTATCAACATAAACGAAAATACATATCGTAGCGATAACATCATAATCAACTCCAAATATCAGGAGGTAGTCAAAGACTGCCAATAATCAGGACAGGGATTATCTAACATTTGATGGAGGAATTGACAGGCTTGTTGATAATGTCGCCGCATCTCCGCGCTCAAATCCTCACCCAGTTCAAACTGAGCCGCTTTAATGGCTAACAAAAAACATGCGGGTGGCAATTTAGGTGATAACTTAAGATAGGCCCCCAGCAACTGCTGCGGGGTTAAAGCATGGGTGCTGATACTGAATCCTGGGTCAGGAATCACGGGAAGCAAACGAATCGCTGCTTGCTGTGAAACGGCAGCATCAATAAACAAAACCAGTGAACGGTTTTCCAAATCCAATACATGTTCAACCTGTAATTGAAAATCGGTTAACAGTTCAGTATCGGACAAAGCCAATCTCGATAAATAGTCGATTAATAAGGGCCCTACAGCATCATCCCCACGACTGGGGTTGCCATAACCCAGGACTAATATCGATGCGCTCATGGATAATGACGTTCAAAATCACCAGTACTATGACGGCTTAACTGATCAATTTTGTTACCTTCGGCATCGATTAATTCAAGTTGAAGTGGCATTTTACCAACGGCATGCGTCGCGCAGGACAGACAAGGATCATACGCCCGAATCGCGACTTCAATATTATTCAATAGCGGTTCGGTTAATTCCTGACCAGACAAATATTCAGCTGCAACCTGACGAACCGATTCATTCATCGCGGTGTTATTACTGGTGGTCGAAACAATCAAATTTGCTTTGGTGACGATGGCGTTTTCATCAACCTGATAATGGTGAAATAAGGTGCCTCTGGGTGCTTCAATGACCCCAATCCCTTCATACCGTTTTTCACCCTGAACCACTAAGTCAGTCCCTAAAATATCGGGATCATTTAGCAGCTCTTGGATACGTTCCGCGCAGTGTAATACTTCAATCAAGCGCGCCCAATGAAAGGCGAGCGTGCTATGCACCATGGTTTCACTAAAATGATCTTTAAAATTGATGCGGGCCGCATCAGCAAGAGGGGTATCGATATAATCACAGTTATTGACCCTAGCCAAAGGTCCGACGCGGTACCAACCGTGTTCTTTGCCTTGCGCAGTCAGATAAGGGAATTTCATATAACTCCAAGATCTAACTTCTTCGTGGATTAAGCTGTTGTAGTCGCAATAATCAAAATGATCCACCAAGGTTCTGCCTTGGGCATCTTTAGCACGAATACCGCCATGATAAAGCTCCAGCGCACCAGACTCTTGAATCAAACCCAAATAATGACTGCGAATAGTCGCAAACTCGTCATAAAAATCTTTATGACTGGAATGAACTTTAGTAATTAAGGCAACGGCAGAAACTGACCAATCAATGATTTGCTGAATATCTTGTAACAGATAATCACGTTCAGCCTGTGAGAGTGGCTTATTCATGCCCCCGGGTAAAGCCGCCGTACCATGGACGCGCTTGCCTGTCACCATGCGTATCACTTCCTGACCGTATTTGCGTAGCCGTACACCTTGAAGCGCAATATCGGGATAATCGTTCAAGACTGCCAGAACATGGCGTTTGCCAATCTCACTTTCGAATCCAAACAACAAATCGGGGCTGGATAAGTGGAAAAAATGCAAAGCATGGGACTGCAAAACCTGCCCAAAATGAAGTAATCGGCGGAGTTTATCAGCGCTAACCGGGAGATGTTGTGGATCTACACCCACTAATTGATCAATCGCTTTGGCTGCGGCCAGATGATGACTGACTGGGCAAATACCACACAGTCGTTGAACTAAGACAGGCAGTTCCCAGTAGGGGCGACCCTGAATAAAGCGTTCAAAGCCACGAAATTCAACAATGTGTAAACGTGCCTGTTTAACCTGATTGTGTTGATCCAAAAGCAGAGTGACTTTGCCGTGCCCCTCAACGCGTGAGACTGGGTCAATAACGACGCGTTTAAGTTGTTCGGGATGCTCAGCAGTTTCAAGATGTTCGTACATCAGCGTAGCCTTTTGGCAAATGCCATAACCAGATGGGAAAGATGGGGCTATAGTAACTGAAAAGCCGCTGGATTTTTATTTCAGGCATAAAAAAAGCCCTTCATTTGAAGGGCTTTTAAATAAGAGCTTGGCGATGTCCTACTTTCACATGGCAACCTGCCACACTATCATCGGCGCT
>RFQK01000066.1 GCA_009925045.1 Methylococcaceae bacterium | reverse complement strand
GCCATCCACTTCACTTGGAATGGCCGCCTCAGCCACAGAGAGGCTTAAGCTAAAAAGCAGCAGATATTTAGAGCACTGTGTCAGCAAAGATTGTTTCATAGGTGAGCATCCCCTCTCGTTCCGTAAAGATATGCAGTGATGTGCCGATAATGCGACCTCATTGCCAGAATATCAAGGGGGGTAGGCTCAGTTTATTCGCTGACTTTTAATAACCAGCCAGTATCGTTGTCGCATTTACTGACTTTGGATTTGGCGCTGACTGAAATGCGAATGGTTTCATTTTTAATGTCTGCGGGCAAACTGCCTTTGACTAAATAAAAGGTATCCTTAGTTTCGACATCCAGCTTGATGGCTTGCTCGCGGATGCTGACATGAATATGGCCGGGGCCATTGCTGCCGGAAACCATAAATGAAAACGCTGATCCTGGCTTAACGCTTGCTAAGTGGCCTGGGCTAAAATTGCTGACTTTAGCTTTGATGCAAGCAGCATCTTGGTTACCGCTGCTACCACTGCCATGACCGGCATGGGGGTTGGATTGAGCGAAAATCGTGTGGCTGAACATCAGGCAGGTCATCAAATAGAGGCTTTTTGAAATTTTCACGGTTGTACCCAGTTTTTTATTGTTATGCTTAGAATTATAGGCTGACAATACTGTCTTGGGGGATTTTGCAGTCTTCACAAGTCTTTTGTTTTGAATTTTTATACTTACATAACCGAGAAATACATCATGTTATTACTGGCAAAACTGTGCGGAATATTAAGCTTAGTGTGGTTCTATATGACGGCAAAAAACCATGGAGGACCTTTGCTTAACTGGTCAATTATTGGTTTGGTAGGTTATTGGTTGACCTGGTGGTTATCGAAAATGCTCATCGTTGTGCCTTTGGCAGAAGTGGTTACCAAGCATTCAGTGAGTGAATTTTTACTAACCCAGTCACCGGTTGCGGTTTCTTTGCTGGTATGTTTTTTTATTCGGAAAAAACTGCTGGCCGGTCTCGGATCTTGAGTGCATTGATGTCAAAAACTATTCTGATCACTGGGGCCGCGAAGCGCATAGGTGCAAGTTGTGCCAGGTTAATGCACGCAGAAGGTTATACCTTGATCGTGCATTATCAAAATTCAGAGACTGAAGCCATGGCCTTGGTGGCAGAATTAAATGCAATTAGAACTGATTCTGCTTGGGGCTTACGCGCTGATTTAAGTGATAGCGCTCAGCTTAGGGATTTATCAGTGCGAGTGATGGATAGAGTAGAGCGTCTGGACGGCTTAATTCATAACGCCTCGCAGTTTTTCCCCTGTGAAGTAGCCGATGTCGATGAAAATGTCTGGAATAGCTTATTCAACAGTAATCTGAAAGCGCCGTTTTTTCTCACTCAGGCCTTATTACCGCTCCTTAAGCAATCGCAAGCAAGTGTGATCAATATGGTTGATATCTATGGGCAACGGCCTTTGTTAGGGCATGCTGTGTATAGCATGACAAAAGCCGCGCTGATTGCTATGACACACAGTCTGGCTAAAGAACTGGCGCCCGATATTCGAGTCAATGCAGTGGCCCCAGGCGCGATACTTTGGCCTGAATCAGGTCATGAGCAAACTGCGCAAATTGAATTATTAAGCAAAGTGGCTTTACAGCGTTGTGGCGAGCCTGAAGATATTGCCAAAGCCGTACGTTATCTGATGCTGGACGCGCCTTATGTGACCGGTCAGGTGCTGAATATTGATGGAGGCAGAAGCTTGTTTATTTGAGCCAGTCCGGTGTGACTCGATGCTGCTTACTTTGGATGTGATTGGCCTGTTGCCAGAGTTCATCATAAGTTTTACCGCTCACGGGGTGTTTAAGTGAGCCCGCAATTTCCGCCAAGGGTTCCAGTACAAAGGCATATTCTTCGATTTCGGCGCGAGGAATGCTTAAACCGTCTTCTTGGATGATCGCTTCTCCAAACAAGATCAGATCTAAATCCAAGGTGCGTGACGAAAATTTTTGTGACTGTCGGCTGCGGCCGTGTTCCAGTTCAATTTGGCGCAAAATATGGGCGACTTGTTTGGCGCTCAAGTCTGATTCAAAGCCAACGACCAAGTTATGAAAAACACCGCCGATAAATCCCACCGCTTCACTTTCATAAATGCTGGAAATGGTCAGTGGCCCGAAGAGTTTTTTCAGGGTGTGTAAGCAGCAGGGAATGTGCGCTTCTTTATCGATATTGCTACCAATGCTGATATAGCCAGTCGGCATATTATTTTTGCCCACGTTCGATGATGATGCCTACATCTTGGGCGCGGGTGATGGCGCCTTTTTTATTGAGTCTAATTTTGATCCAAGGAATATGAAATTCCTGGCGGAGAGTATCAGCAATTTTTTCGATTAAAGTTTCAACCAAGAAGTATTCACTGCTTTCGACCAGTTCGACCACGCGGTCTGAAACGGCTTTGTAATCCAGTGCATAGCTGATATCGTCGGTAGCGGCAGCTTGTTGGATATCGTGAGCCATTTCCAGATCCAGAATGATTTTTTGTTTAATCTTGCGTTCCCAGTCGTAGATGCCAATCACGGTTTCTACTTCTAATCCACCTAAAAAAATGATGTCCATTGCCCTTTCCGGTTATTATATTTTGATGCATCAGTATTCATTAAATGCATGATTCAGACAAGTTTTGATAAGTGAGGATGTCATGTTGGAATGGTTGTTTGTGCCTTTTGCCTATCTGACCGGATCGGTATCTAGCGCCATTATTGTTTGTAAAATGATGGGCTTAGCAGATCCTAGAGAAAATGGCTCAGGTAATCCGGGTGCAACCAATGTCATGCGCATTGGTGGTAAAAAGGCTGCGGCGATCACCTTGGCAGGCGACGCATTAAAGGGCTTGATCCCCGTATTACTGGCTAAGACAGCCGGTGTTGAGAGTCTGATATTATCCGTCGTGGTTTTTGCGGCTTTTTTGGGGCATTTGTACCCGATATTTTTCGGATTCAAAGGTGGAAAAGGTGTCGCGACTTCCTTTGGTGTCACCTTAGGTGTGGCGTGGCTATTAGGTTTGGTGGTGTCGGGTACCTGGTTGTTGGTTTATAAAATCGGCAAAATTTCTTCTTTGGCCGCTTTAGTCGCTGCTTTGCTGACACCCGTTTATGTCTGGTTTATTGTCGGCGATCTCAATATGGTGGCGACCTTTGTGCTGATTTCAGTCATTCTATTGTGGCGCCATCGCAGCAACATCCAGCGCTTGCTGGCGGGACAAGAGTTTTAGCGACCTAGTCCCAAGAGTTGATCAATCGGCCAGCGCGGTCTGGCGGTGATTTGCAGGTCCTGGCTTTGTCCGGCCAGCAAACGCTGGCAACCCGCATAGGCAATCATGGCCGCATTATCCGTGCAGAAATCTGGTCGAGGAAAATAGGCTTTAGCGCCAATGGTGGTGGTCATGGCTATCAAATGCTGGCGAATCGACTGGTTGGCACTGACGCCTCCTGCAATCACCAGCGTCTTCAAACCGGTTTGTTGAAGTGCTCTGCGGCATTTGATAGTTAAAGTTTCGGCCATGGCTTGTTGAAAGGCATAAGCAATGTCGGCCTTGTCTTGATCGGTTTTCTCACTGTTTTGTAAGGTATTGAGAGTAAAGGTCTTAAGTCCGCTAAAACTGAAATCCAATCCGGGTCGATCGGTCATGGGGCGAGGAAATTTATAGCGCGGCTGGCCGGATTCAGCCAGTTTCGATAATTTTGGGCCGCCTGGGTAACCGAGTTCCAGCATTTTGGCGGTTTTGTCGAAAGCTTCACCAGCAGCATCATCCAACGATTCACCTAATAACTGATAATCGCCTATTGCCCGTACTTCGATCAGCAGTGAATGGCCGCCTGAAATCAACAGCGCAACAAAAGGAAATGCGGGGGGATCGGTTTCCAGCATGGGGGCTAGCAGGTGGCCTTCCATATGGTGAACGGCAATTGCGGGGATCTGCCAGGTCCAGGCCAGACTTCTGGCTGTGGCTGCGCCTACTAGCAGGGCACCCATCAGACCCGGGCCAGCGGTGTAGGCAATGCCATTAATTTGTGCAGAGGCTAATTCAGCTTCCTGCAAACATTGGCGAATTAAAGGGCTTAATTTGCGAATATGATCGCGAGAAGCAATCTCAGGAACCACGCCGCCATATTCACTGTGAGTTTCCGCCTGGCTATACATGACGTGGCTTAACAAGCCTTTTTCGGCATGAAAAATGGCGACCGCAGTCTCGTCACAGGAAGTTTCTATGCCTAAAACGTACATTAAGTTTTTGAAAAATTTATTTTGCGAGTATAATCGAGGGTTTTCAGCGGACTGTTGAGGCCGTTGGGTTTAAAAAATACTAACACAAATCGGATTATTCATAATGCCATCAGTTAAAGTTAAAGAGAACGAACATTTTGACGTTGCCATTCGTCGTTTTAAGCGCGCTTGCGAAAAAGCGGGTGTTTTGGCTGAAGTTCGCCGTCGCGAATTCTACGAAAAACCAACTACCGAGCGTAAACGCAAAGGTGCAGCAGCGGTTAAACGTCACTTGAAAAAATTAGCGCGTGAGCGTTATGCGTTGAAAAATCTGCGTCGTGGTCGTCCGCAAATCTAAGGGTCACCAGACATGGATCAATTGAAGGAGCGTATCAAGGATGATATGAAGGCCTCAATGAAAAGCGGCGAAAAAGTTCGTCTGGGTGTTATCCGGATGATACTTGCCGCTATCAAACAGGTTGAAGTGGATGAGCGAATTGAACTGGATGATGCCAGAATCATAACGGTTCTGGACAAAATGCTGAAACAGCGTCGCGAATCTATCAAACAGTATACCGATGCTGGGCGACTGGATTTGTCGGCGATCGAAGAAGCTGAAGTAGTGGTCATTCAGGAATTTTTGCCTCAGGCCCTGACGGAAGCAGAAATCGATCAAATGGTGGCTCAGGCAATTGCTGAAACAGGTGCCACTTCAATCAAAGAAATGGGTGCTGTGATGGCCTTGTTGAGACCTCAAATGCTGGGACGTGCCGACATGGCCGTGGTCAGTGCGCGCATTAAGGCTGGTTTTGCTGGCTAATCCCCCAAAAGCATGTCGGGTCGAATTCCTCGACAGTTTATAGATGATCTTTTGCTGCGGGTCGATATAGTCGATCTTGTTGACTCGCGCGTACCGCTTAAAAAATCCGGCAACAATTTTGTTGCCCGATGTCCGTTTCATAACGAAAAAACTCCCAGTTTTTCTGTCAATCGCAATCGCCAGACCTATCATTGTTTTGGTTGTGGTGTTGGCGGGAATGCCATCAGTTTCTTGATGGATTACGCCCATCTGGGATTTGTTGAAGCAATTGAGGATTTGGCCGGCTTTATTGGTGTTGAAGTTCCTAGAGAACTCGATACTCAGTACGCTGCGCAGTCTGTCGCTGATAGCGCCGCCATTTATCAAACCTTGGAAGCAGTTGCAGCCTATTATGCCGAACAGTTGCGCTCTGAAACTGGGCAGAAAGCGGTGACTTACCTCAAGCAGCGTGGCGTCACGGGTTTGATGGCTAAAACTTATGCGCTAGGTTCCTTATTAGGACGCTTTGATCGCCAAAAACTCTTGGATGCTGGTTTAGCGGTGCAAAAAGATGATGGCAAAATCTATGACCGATTTCGCGACCGTTTAATGTTTCCAATCCGCGATAAGCGTCATCGGGTCATTGGTTTTGGTGGGCGGGTCTTGGATGATTCTTTACCGAAATATCTTAACTCCCCGGAGACGGCGGTGTTCTCCAAGGGTAAGGAAGTGTATGGCTTGTCGGAATTATTGGATGCTAACAGCAAGCCGCAGCGGATATTAATGGTTGAAGGCTACATGGATGTGATCGCCTTGGCTCAATACGGCTTACGCTATGCGGTTGCTGCCCTAGGAACGGCTACATCCAAAAATCATATGGATATGTTGTTCCGATTTACGCCTGAGATAGTTTTTTGTTTTGATGGTGATAGGGCGGGACAACAGGCTGCATGGAAGGCGGTTGAAGCTGCTTTACCAAGTTTACGTGATGGTCGACAGGTCAAGATTATGTTGCTGCCTGAAAATCATGATCCTGATTCCTTGATAAGAGCAGAGGGAATCAATGGCTTTGAGGAGCGTATCCACCAGGCACAGTCTTTGTCAGATTATTTCTTTGCTCATTTATCTGAAAATATTGATCTGAAAGTTGCCGAAGGAAGAGCAAGATTTCTAGCCTCAGCAAAGCCTTATCTGGAAAAAATCCCGGAGGGTTTTTTTCGAGAAATTATGTTGACGCGTTTAGAAGAACTGGCGGGTAAAAAATTTAAGTCAAAATCGGCTCCTTCAGACTTTAAACGCTCAAAAAAGCCCCCATCTCAGGGGTCGAGTTTGATGCGAAAAATGTTGGCTTTATTGTTGCAGTATCCGCAATTTGTTAAGCGTATAGATCCCGCTTTGTTTGAATTGAATGATAACGCAGTTGCCGGTATGGGGTTTTTGCAGCAAGTGATAGCGGTCATCAATCAAGAAAAACCTGAAAACAGCGCGGTTTTATTGGAGTTTTTTCGTGGTCATGAGCACGAAAAAACTGTTAATGCCTTGGTCAACATGGATTGGGGTATTGCGCAGATGGATGCAGAAGCAGAATTTCAAGGTGCGATGCAGCAATTGCTCAGGCAAGCCGATGATGCGCGAATGGCCTTTTTAATTGATAAGCTGGCGAATGGCGGAAAGTTATCCGAACAGGAGTTGCAAGATTTTAAAAAGGGTGGTAAATCGAATCGTGGATGACACGAAATAATTGATTGTATATAATTAAAGGTTATCCCGAATTTCTGGGCGAACACACAACTGGGTAAGCAGATGAATCAGGAACAACAGCAGGCTCAACTTAAACAGCTGATTGCGAAAGGCAAAGCACAAGGGTATGTCACATACGCTGAAGTCAATGATCATTTGCCCAGCGATATTATGGATCCTGAGCAAATCGATGACATCATCGGCATGATCAATGATATGGGTATCCAGGTTTTGGAGACTGCGCCTGATGACGATGACTCAGTCATTACCTCGGATGCCGTAATTTCCGCTGACGACGACGAAGAGGTCGCTGAAGTCGCGGCTCTAGCCTCTATCGATAGCGAATTTGGCCGAACAACAGACCCAGTTCGTTTGTACATGCGTGAAATGGGTTCGGTTGAATTGTTGACCCGTGAAGAAGAACTCAGAATAGCGAAACGTATTGAAGAGGGTCAGCGTCAGGTTGTTAGTGCTATTGCGCGTTCTGGTTTTATCGTCCAGTCGTTTTTGGATGCCTTTGAGCAAATCCATGACGAAGAATCCGGTGTACGTCTTAATGATTTGGTGCTGGGTTTTGTGGATTTGACTGAAATGCCAGATCTCGAAGAAGTAGTTGCTGAGGATATTGAAGATGCGCCTCCTGCGGAGGAGTCTGATGAAGAAGAAAATAAAGCAGTCGACTATGAAGAGGTTAAGCAAAAAGTTGATTTAGTGAGAAAAGCTTTAAAAACAGTCAATTCTGCTATCAAAAAATATGGTTATGGGCATGAAAAAGCCGATAAAGCTCTAGAGGCTTTGAACGAAGTATTTTCTGAGTTCAAGTGGACACCACAGTTTTTGAAAAGAATGGTCAGCGTCTCTGAAGAGTTGATCACATCTATCCGCGAGCAAGAAAAATTGATCATGGATATCTGTGTTCGTAAAGCCAAAATGCCGCGTAAAGATTTCATCCATGCCTTCACTG
>RFQK01000065.1 GCA_009925045.1 Methylococcaceae bacterium | reverse complement strand
ATTTGTATCCGTTTGTATTCTCAAGAAGATTATTTGCTGCGGCCGGAGTTTACTGAACCCGAAATTTTGCGAACCAATTTGTCCTCGGTCATTTTGCAGATGGCGGCTTTAAAACTGGGGGATATTGAAGATTTTCCATTTGTTGAACCGCCCGAAGAAAAAATGATCCGGGATGGCAAAAACGCATTGTTTGAAGTCGATGCCTTGGACAAACAAGGTCAACTGACGGCCGTTGGCCGGCAATTAGCCAAGATACCGACCGATCCTAAGTTGGCCCGCATGTTACTCGCTGCTCAGGAGCAGGGGTCTTTGCGCGAAGTGGCGATTATTGTCAGCGCGTTGAGTATTCAAGATCCTCGTGAAAAACCGGCTGACAAACTCCCGCAAGCTGAACAAAAGCATGCTCAGTTTCGTGCCGAAGAATCAGATTTTCTGACGTTTCTAAACTTATGGCAGATTTTTGAAGAGCAGAAACAGCATCTCAGTAATAGTAAGCTGCGCAAGTATTGTCAGGACAACTTTCTGTCTTATATCCGCATGCGCGAATGGCACGATATCCATAGTCAGATCATGCAAGTGGCTATGGGGGATCTGGGCTTGAAAATGAGTGGTAATCCGGCGAATTATCAGCAAATTCACTGTGCCTTGTTGCCGGGATTATTGTCTAACATAGGTTTTAGGCATGAACAATACGAGTATCTGGGGGCGCGTGGACTGAAATTTTTTATTTTTCCGGGCTCCGGTCAGCATAAACTCAGGCCCAAATGGATTATGGCTGCCGAACAGGTGGAAACCAGCAAAGTCTACGGGCGAATTGTGGCGCGTATTGAGCCTGAATGGGTTGAGGCGTGCGCCCAGCATCTGGTCAAACGCAATTATTATGACCCTCACTGGGAAAAAAATGCGGCGCGCAGTGCTGTCTATGAAAGAACTTTATTGTATGGTTTGACCTTGCAAGCGAAGCGCAAAGTGCCGTATGAAAATGTTGACGCTCAGGCTGCACGGGTCTTGTTTATTCAGCACGCGTTGGTTGAACAGGACTACCATACTAATGCGCCATTCTTCCGTGCCAATCAGGCTTTACTCGAAGAAGTGGGCTACATCCAGCACAAAGGCCGGCGTGTAGATTTGATTGAAGATGAACAATGGCTGTTTCAGTTTTATGATCAGAAATTACCGCAGTCTGTTGTTAATGGCATTACCCTAGACCAATGGCGGAAACAGCATGAACGGGAGCAGCCTAAAATTCTGTTCCTCACGCGTGAAGATCTGACCCGTGAACAGGAAACCGGTATCAATGACTGGGATTTCCCTGATACCAAGAAACTGGGTAATTTAAGCATTGCTTTACATTATCGATTTGAACCCGGGCATGACGAAGACGGGGTAACCGCGATTGTGCCAGTGCATCAGCTTAATCAGATTCGCTCACCCGCATTTGACTGGCTGGTTCCGGGGTTACTGGAAGAAAAAATCACAGCTCTGATTAAGGCCTTACCCAAACATTTGCGTAAACACTTCGTGCCAGTACCGCAAACCGCACAAGCGGTTTTGGAAGTAGAGCCCGATTTTAAAGGTTCTTTATTTGAGTGGCTCAGCAAGCGTTTGCGGCAATTAACCGGTGAATCGATTCCGCTCAACGAATGGCAAACATCGGGATTGCCGCTGCATTTACAAATGAATTTCCGGGTGGTTGACGAAACGGGCAAGGCTTTAGCTTATGGTCGTAATTTGGCTAAATTACAAGCTGAATACGCCAGTACTGCTGGGCAGAGTTTTGATAAATTAGCGCAAGATGAACTCAACCACAGTAAATGCCTCAGCTGGGTTTTTGATGATTTGCCCGAGACTTTACAATTTAATCAGCAAGGACAAAGCTTTGTCGGTTTTCCAGCGATTATTGATGAAGGCGACAGTGTCGGTGTCAGGGTTTTGGAAACGCAACGTAAGGCTGAGTTAGCACATTATGCGGGTCTGACACGTTTGTTCCAGTTGCAATGTCGCAAGGATGCCGCGTATTTGGTTAAAAATACGGGGGTGAGCGCAGCTTTACAACTGGCTTATCAACAATTGCCCGAACATCCTGTGTTAGCCAGGACGGGCGGGGAATTTAAAGACGATATTTTGATGGCTTTATTTGCCGGGGTTTTTGTGGAAGCGGTCAGTATCCGCAGCGAAGCGGTATTTAGTCAGCGTCTGGCTTCAGAGCGTTCCCAATTAGTCACTGCCTGTACTCAGTTGGGCACGGCGCTGGCCGAGGCTTTAAGCCTTTATCAGGGATTGAAACAACGTCTGGCTCAACCTGCTGTTGCTGTCGCAGTGCGAGACGATATTCATCAACAGCTAGGATTGTTGCTGTATAAGGGTTTTCTTCGTCATACGCCGATGGCTCAGGTTTTGGCTTTGCCGCGTTATTTAAAAGCAATCAATCAGAGGCTGGACAAGCTCAAGCCGGATAATGCAGATGTGCAGGGTTTGCAACGATTGAGTCGGCATTACTGGCAAACCGTGACCGAACAAAATAAAAAGCAGCAGCAACCACAACCCGAGCGTGATGAGTTTCGCTGGGCTTTGGAAGAGTTAAGGGTTTCTATTTTTGCTCAAAATCTGAAAACAGCTTATCCCGTTTCGGTGCAACGCCTTGAAAAGCAATGGAATTCTGTATAGGAAATCTACTTTTGTTAGCACGACTCCTGTCCTGTTGTCGCTAAACTGTTTTCAGCACTTAAGCAGGTCATGGAATTCATGGCAGAATGCAGTTATCGAAGAAGTTTTAGGACTACTCCTATGATCCCTATCCGCGATTCCATTCCTTGTCATATTCGCCCGGTCGTAACCTGGGTGTTGATGGCAATTTGTATCGCGGTTTTCATTCTTATGTTGCTAGTGCCAAATTATCTGTCTCAGCATTGGTTGCATTTATACGGCATGGTGCCAATTCGATACACCGTGTGGGCTAAACATTTTGGCCTGCCTCCTGACTATCATTTGTCGTTTGTGACCAGTCTTTTTTTACATGGTGGCTGGATGCATTTACTGGTCAATATGATGTTTATGTGGATTTTTGCCGACAACATCGAAGACCTGATGGGGCACAAACGCTTTTTGATCTTCTATCTGCTTTGTGGTGTCATCGCTTCCGCAGTTCAGTGGTATTTTGCACAAAACTTAATTATCCCCGTGGTGGGTGCATCCGGCGCCATTGCTGGTGTTTTAGGGGCGTACTTTTTCCGTTTCCCTCAAGCACGAGTGACTATTCTGCTGCCAATTTTGATTTTTCCGTTTTTTTTTGAAGTACCCGCAATTGCATTTTTAGGTTTATGGGTGATTTTACAACTTCAACAACTCACCACTGCAGCGGTGTTTCCCGGAGCGGCTACCGAGTCCGCATGGTGGGCGCATTTGGGTGGTTTTGTAACAGGTGCATTGATACATCGCTTTTTTATCAAACAATCGCGTCTGATTGAAAGCCAGGCCTGGGTCGAAGAATAAAATCGATCGGGTGTTTGCTGCCAAAAAAATAAGTCATTTAGGGGTATTTACCTTATAATGCCTCCCCAATAATTGTCGCAATCCTGGTTGAGTGCCATTTTTGCTGACAGATAAAAAATTCATCCAATTTAGAAGAAAAAACATTATGAAAAACCTCAGTTTCGCCATGGTCAAACTGTCTCAGTTTGTCGTTTTTGTGTTGTTCACTTTTATCGTACTCGTTTATTTTGGCACACTGATTTTGTTGCCTTTGGATGTGGTCGTTTTGATCAGCAAGCTGTTGGGTGGTTCTTTAATTGGGGCTATCGTGGCGCTGCCAGTAGTCGCTTATCTGGGTAAAGTGGTTTATACCACTCCAGGTTTAGTGGCGTTACTGGTTGATACAGGTTTAGAACTGGTGAACACAGGCAAACAAAAAGTGGCTGCATTTGGTACTTTGGCCGAAAGTGTTAAATAAACCAACCGCGATTTAATAAACTTGACCAACCCCGCCTAGTGCGGGGTTTGTTGTTTTTAAGGCCAGCAAAAGGCGTCGCGATGAAAATCTTTAAACCAAAACTCCCTCCTGCAATGGTTGGTGCTAACTGGTGGCTACATCCTCAAGACAGCTTAAAGCGCTTATCCGGTTACAAGCTCAGTGGTTTAAATACCGATGAAGCACTGCAACGGCTGGCTCAGTATGGCCACAATAGTTTTTCCAGTCGCCACCGTCTTGCCTTATGGTTACAGTTTCTGTCACGGTTTAAAAATCCTCTGGTGTTACTGTTGCTGGTTGCCAGTGCCATTTCAGCACTGACTGGGGAATTAACTAATTTCGTAATCATCAGTGCTCTGGTTTTATTCAGTGTGACGCTGGATTTTGTTCAGGAACACCGTGCAGGACAGGCGGCAGAAAAACTCAGACTTGCCGTGGCCTTAAAAGCTAAAGTGATTCGTGATGGTCTGGAACTCAGCCTTCCGGTGGCCGAAGTTGTGCCGGGTGATCTCATCTTACTGACTGCGGGCGATCGAGTGCCTGCAGATGGATTGTTGCTAGAGGCACATGATTTATTTGTGAATCAGACCTTGCTGACTGGTGAGTCATATCCGGTCGAAAAAAGTCCACATATGGCTCTAGCAGCCGATGCAGCGCTTCAGGATGCCCATAATGCGGTATTCATGGGAAGTACGGTGGTTGCAGGCAATGCACGGATGTTGGTGGTTTGCACAGGTAATGCCACGGCCATGGGTGCCATCGCTGAGAGTCTTAACCGCGCGCCTCCTCCTAACGCCTTTGAACTAGGTGCCCATCAGTTTGGATTGTTGATCATGCGTCTGACCATTTTGCTGGTCTTATTCGTCTTGTTGATCAATGCCTGGCAGGGCAGACCCTGGTTGGAGTCTTTCTTGTTTGCCGTGGCTCTGGCAGTGGGTTTGACGCCTGAGTTATTGCCTATGGTGGTGTCAGTGACTCTTGCGAGAGGCGCTCTACACATGGCTACAAAAAAGGTCATAGTTAAACGTCTACCGGCTATTCAAGACCTGGGTTCTATGGATATTCTGTGTACGGACAAAACCGGCACCCTGACCGAAGCCAGAATCCATCTGGAAAAACATCTAGACCCTTTAGGTATACAAAGCCCCAGAGTATTGGAACTGGCCTATCTGAATAGCTATTTTGAAACCGGAATTAAAAGTCCTTTGGATGAAGCGATCCTGGCCCATAGCCATATTGATAGTGCAGCCTGGCGCAAAATTGACGAAGTACCATTCGATTTTGATCGGCGCAGGGTTTCGGTATTACTCGAAAAAGATCAGCAACGCCAATTGATCGTTAAGGGGGCGGCTGAGGAGATCCTGGCTTTATGTAAGCAGTATGAGTCGGCAGGTTCTGAAAGCTTGCAGGCCATAGATACGTTGTTACGTGAACGCATGCATCAGCAGCATGCCGCTCTCGAACAAGAAGGCTTTAGGGTCTTGGGTATTGCGCGCCGTGCCGTGGCACTGGATCATGATCACGCCGTGGTGAAGGCGATGGAATCAATGACGCGCCGTCATTACACGCCGCCGATGTGGGTTTGTCAGTTGAGTCAGCGGTGGATGTCGCTAAGGATGCTGCTGCCATGATTCTACTGGATCAGGATTTACAGGTGTTGCACGAAGGGGTATTGGAAGGGCGGCGCACTTTCGGCAATATCATGAAATATATTTTGATGGGAACCAGCTCCAATTTTGGCAATATGTTTAGTATGGCTGGTGCGGCTTTGTTTCTGCCGTTTTTACCGATGTTGCCGACGCAGATTTTGCTGAACAATATTTTGTATGATATTTCTGAAGTACCGATTCCATTAGATCAGGTTGATACAGCCGAATTACAGAAACCTCGGGTCTTAGATATTCAGTTGATTCGTAATTTTATGTGGATGTTGGGGCCGATCAGTTCTGCTTTTGATTTTCTGACCTTTTATTTAATGCTTCAGGTGTTTAATGCCGATGAAGCTTTATTTCATACCGGCTGGTTTGTCGAGTCACTCTGTACCCAAGTATTAGTCATCTTTGTGATACGCACCCGAGGTAATCCGTTTAAAAGTCGGGCCCATCCGATATTGGCTCTGACTTCCTTGGCTGTGGTATTGCTCGCCAGCGTCTTGCCTTTTACCCCTTTGGGACACTATTTGGGTTTCGTAGCACCGCCAGCAGCATTCTATATTTTGTTACTGGTATTGGTGATGGTGTATTTAATCTTGGTTGAATGGGTGAAAAAAGCGTTTTATCGCTATGTTCACCCATACGATTGAGATGTGATTAGAGTTCGCGGGTAGAGCTAAAAACGATATCTGGCCAGCGTTCTTCTGTCAGTTGTAAGTTGACCCGGCTGCTGGCTACATAAACCAGATAGCCGCCACCGTCTTCGGCAAGATTCTCAAAGGCTTTGTTTTTAAATTCTTCCAGTTTAGCGGGATTGCTGGAACTGACCCAGCGGACGGTGTTAATCGGCGACACGTCATAGGCACATTCAACGTTGTATTCGGTTTTTAAACGATGAGCGGTGACGTCAAACTGCAAGATCCCGACAGCACCCAAGATCAGATCATTATTTTTTAATGGTTTGAATAACTGGGTTGCGCCTTCTTCAGTCAGTTGCACCAAGCCTTTTTGCAGGGCTTTAGCGCGCAGCGGATCACGCAATACCACGCGACGGAACAGTTCTGGAGCAAAATATGGAATGCCGCCAAATTTCAGCGTTTCACCTTGGGTAAAAGTGTCGCCTACCTGAATGGTGCCATGATTATGCAGACCAATAATGTCGCCCGGAAAGGCTTCTTCGACATTCTTACGGCTATCGGCTTGGAAGGTAATGGCGTTGGCAACTTGTACGGTTTTGCCTGTGCGGACATGGGTCATTTTCATGCCCTTATCGAATTTGCCTGAGCAGATACGCATAAAGGCGACACGGTCGCGGTGAGCAGGATCCATATTGGCCTGTATCTTGAACACGAAACCGGAAAATTTTTCCTCTTTGGGGTCAACCGCGCGTTGTTCAGCCTGACGTGATTGTGGCGCCGGGGCAAATTCGGCAAAAGCATCCAGCAATTCACTGATACCAAAGTTATTGATCGCAGAACCAAAAAATACTGGAGTTTGTTCGCCCGCCAGATATTTTTCTAAATTGAATTCATGACTAGCGCCTTTAACGAGTTCAATTTCATCACGCAGTTCGGCAGCTTGATCACCAATTAATTCGTCTAGCTTGGCATTGTCCAAGCCTTTAATGATTTCGGAGTCGGCTATTTTGCCGCCATGATGCGGGCTAAATAACAGAATTTCGTCTTTATACAATTGGTAAACGCCTTTGAAGCGTTTACCCATGCCGATAGGCCAGGTCATGGGGGCACACTGGATTTTTAAGACACTTTCCACTTCATCCAGTAATTCAATCGGCTCGCGGCCTTCGCGGTCGAGTTTGTTAATAAAAGTCAGGATGGGGGTATCCCGCAGACGACAGACTTCCATGAGTTTAATGGTTCTATCCTCAACCCCTTTGGCGACGTCGATGACCATTAGAGCTGAATCCACCGCAGTTAATGTGCGATAGGTATCTTCAGAAAAGTCTTCATGCCCAGGGGTGTCGAGCAGATTGATAATCGCGTCATTGTGCTCAAACTGCATCACCGAGGTTGTAATCGAAATACCCCGTTCTTTTTCCATTTCCATCCAGTCGGATGTGGCATGGCGTGCGGCTTTCCTGCCCTTGACGGAGCCAGCCATCTGGATGGCACCACCGAACAGCAGGAGCTTTTCCGTTAGCGTCGTTTTGCCCGCGTCGGGGTGGGAGATGATCGCAAAGGTTCTTCGCCGATCGAGTTCAGACTGGAGTTCAGACATTGAAGCGGGGAGCAAA